>JAUPWC010000208.1 GCA_030916665.1 Verrucomicrobiota bacterium | reverse complement strand
TGCGCCCTTCTGGCCGCGCCCCTTTCCGCCGCCGGCAAACGGCAGGTTTACACCGACGGGCCCAACCCGGTACTCTTCCACGCCTCGGGCGAGCAACTACCCAAGCTCTTTCCCGTCGGCACGCCGCGCGCCGCGATTCACGCGCGCTTTGGCCAGCCGTGGGAGACCGACGCTTCGACCCGCACCGAGATCTTCGGCTATTCGATGCTCAGTATGCAGA
Source organism: Verrucomicrobiota bacterium (assembly GCA_030916665.1). GTDB lineage: Bacteria > Verrucomicrobiota > Verrucomicrobiia > Opitutales > Opitutaceae > Lacunisphaera. Next base: position 3,554 of record JAUPWC010000208.1, on the reverse strand, counting down.
TGACCGGGCGCCGGGCTTCGGTCGACGCGACGCGCATCGTCCGGGCGCACGTGACGTTCGACGAAAACGACCGCGTCGCCAAAGTAACCCCGTCCACCTTCGAGCACTGGGTCCGCACGGAAAAGGGCGTCGTGATCGAGGACCGCGCGCCCACCCCGCAGGAAATCGCCGAGCACCTCCAGCCACTCGACCCAGCAAAGATCGAGGCCCTGATCGCCGCCGGTTATCCGGCGGACACACCGTGATGTCACCACGCGTGCGGCAGCGTCGCTGATCGGACTTGGGCGCGCATCCGCATGCCCGGTATGATCCGGGGACATAGGTAACAGTCTGTCCGGCCGGCCAAAGGGGTCGGCCGGCCAAAGGGGCCGGCCAAAGGGGTCATGCTTTACCTTTTACCTCTCGGCAGAATCGCGCTGCAAGGTCGGGAATTGTCATTCGCTGCTGACGCGGCACGCTCTGGCTCGTGCTGACCGTCCGCCAACCAAGATGCTCGCCCGCCAACTCGGCATCACCGTGCCGCCGGGCATGCCTGAGGTGCCAAGCCGCGTCGCCGACTGGTGCGCCCACACCTTCACCCACGATCGCAAGCGCTGGCTGATTTTCTGCAACACCGCGTCCCTCTATCCGATATTCGCCCACGCCAAGGGCGTAGACGACGGCGAAAGCCTGATTCGTCGCGTCGGCGGCATGGTGCCTCTGGTGCTCCGGGAAAACGGCCATCCAGACCTGGCCAAAAGCTTCGAGTCCGAGCTGCACGAGGTCCAGTGGGCTCCGATTCCCGGCCGATCGGTGTTGGGCTCGATGAACGAACTCGTCTGGCTGGCCGAAGCATGGATCGGTGACCCCCATCTCACGCCCGCCATCCTGTCACGCGAACTCGGCCGAACCCCTATGTCCGCACTCGGCATGAATCACCCGGCCCAAGCGCTCGCCACGTTACGAGCGTAGAGGCGGGGACGGACGGGTCGGGGTCAGGCTAGGGTTGCCCTGATTTGACGGACAGTGGGCTTGCGCGAATCAACGATCAAAGGCCCGACCCCGTCCGGTTGTCGCTGGGATTAGCGACTCGCGGCCCGTTTCTTGTCATTACCTTCGCTAAACAAATCCGTGATTGTTGGCGGGTGAATGGCAAATGCATGAACCGAGGATAAGGTGAAGGCATGGGACCCGTGCGCTCTGACCAGAGGCGCCCCCTGACCCTATTCGCCGATCCAACTCTTTTGACATTCTGCGCCGTAAGGCTGGCCCTGCGGATGGGGGCGGGTGGCTTGATTGCCGGGTGCGCCACGGCCCCCCCCGGTCGATCGTAGCTGCCCCGCCGCGTGGCCCAAGATCGCGCCCTCAATCCGTAAGGTTCTAAGCGCGGCGCTGAACTTAATGGCACGTCTTCCAACCAGGGGGTCGTGGCCATCCCGGGCCGCCTGCGAAAATGAGCATTTCCTGAGTCTCCCGGCATCAAACCATGAATAACAACTCTCCCGCCCGCCACCTTATCAAGCTGACAGCGTCCATGATGCTCTTGGTTTTCACCCTCACTGGCTGTGTTTCCGCCCGTTACCAAAAAGTGGATAAGAGCCCGATTCCGCCCGTGCCGCTCAACCTCACCGCCACTCAGCCGCCATTCGAGGCCACCCTGCAGTCGGTGGTGGTCTACCACGGACCCGGTTCGTGGAAGCGTGACGCCTTCTGGGACGAATACGTGGTGTCGCTAGTCAATCGCGGCGAAACTCCCCTGACCATCGAGACAGCCAGCCTCATCGATTTCCAGGGCGACCCCTCCACGCCCGGCGACAATCCCTGGCTCCTCGAAAAGCAGAGCCTCACGCTCCAGAAGGAGATCAATCGTGCTGCCAAGGCCGTGCTCGTCCAGATCGGCGGTGGCTACCTCGCGGTCGGGGCGGCCGGCTCCGTGATGTTCTTCAGCGGGGTGGCCTGTGGCACGGCGGGCTCCGTGATATCTGCCGGACTTCTCCCGGTCTATGCCGGCGGCGCAATCTATGAGAACGTCAGCAGCCGGCACAAAATCGAGAAGGAATTCCAGCTACGCCGGTTGGTGCTGCCGCAAACCATCGCCCCCGGGCAAACCTTGCAGGGAAGTCTTTTCTTCCGCATTTCGCCCGGCCCGCAGCGACTGATGCTGCACGGCCGCGCCGGCGACAAACCGAGCGACGTCACCATTGACCTCACGCCGCTCCGCTCTTTGCACCTCAAGTCGACCCAGCCGTCCATTAACGACTGACTGATGCTGGAGGCCGGCCAAAGGGTCATGCTTTACGGGCGTGTTGCCCAAATCGACTTGAGGGCGAGCCAAAGGCCGAGCTTAAGACGTCATGTCTTGACTCTTGACTAACTCAGCCGGGATCGCCGCCGGCATCGGTCCTTGTCAACAGTCGAGACGTGACGTCTTACGATCGCCCAGCCCGCCGCCTCGGCCTCACCAAGTTTGCCCAGCGAGGCGACCACCCGCTGCCGCGGACCGCGGGCCGTGCGGTGCGTCTCGCACAGGCTCCAATAACTGTAGCCGACACCCCGGGAGCTTTTGTTTTTCCGTCGCAGGAACATGCCCGCAGTATCCCGGAAAACCCGACCCCCGACAATGGGGTGTTCGGCACTACATCGACTTTGGGCGTCCCGCTCACTCTGGGGCCGTCGCAAGCGCTCGCGGCCTCTCCTCTGAAGATTTTTTCACCTCAACCCCAAACTGCGGAACTCGGGTTAAATCGGGGCAATCCCCAACCTGACGTCTATTTATGTTTCCATAGTAGCCGGCTATGCATGGAAATGCGGGCTTTCGCCGGGGAAAAGGCCGCGGCCTTGCACGGAGCGTGCCGCGGGGATGACAAGAGCGAAGCAGACACAAAAAAGCCCGCGTCTTCTGGACGCGGGCTAGAGGTGAACGAACGGAGCTGAATCGGAGGATCAAGCGCGGCGCTGCCGGCGGTGGGCAACAACACCCGCCAGACCGAAAAGGCCCCAGATCAGCGCGATCGAACCGTGATCCGGCACGCCGGCGGCATCACCGTTGATGCGCACGCCCAGGTGCAAGTGGTCCCACGCATTCGCATAATTGGCCTGCCAGCCGTAGTTGCCGGAGGCCTGGGCGTATTGGGCCAGGGGGTTCGGCGCAGCATCGGGCATCGTGCCGGAGATGTTGGTGTCGGGCATGAAGGAAACCCAGTAGGTACCGGCAGCGATGGCCCAGTTGAGTCCGGAGACGCCGTACCAAGCGAGCGGGTCCGAACCATTCAGGGTCAGAACAGAGGAGTAGAGCACCGCGCCCGGGTTGTAGTTGTTGTCCGCATGCAGCCCAAATGTCACATTGCCGGCGCCGCCCCAGAGGTTGCTGAAGTAACCCTCGACGCTGCTGATCACCGTGTCTTGGGTGACGTTGAACTCGGCGCCGAAATATTGCCTGTTAGCAAAGAGCCACGAGGTGGAGTTGTTCGGGGTGCCTGTGTCGACGATCAGATCAGCTCGCGCGTGGATCGCGAGGGATCCGAGGCAAAGCAAGGACAGGAAAGTGGACTTGAGTGCATTGATTTTCATAGGGA
>JAUPWC010000207.1 GCA_030916665.1 Verrucomicrobiota bacterium | reverse complement strand
TCCGCCAGCGTGGCCATCGCCCCGCTCCGCTCCTCCGGCCGCGGTGCCAGCGGCGATTCAAACTCCAGGAGAAACTTCTCCCATACCTCTACCGCCGCGAGCACAGCCCGCCGCAGATCCGGCGCGCGGATGCCCAGCGAGCGCTTGCACTGCCGCCGCTCCCTCGTGAGAGGGTGGGTATGCTCGCGCCTGATCCAGTAAGTATGATGCACGCCCGTGGCCCGCACCCCGAGCGACTCAGCCCACGCTTCGAGCTGCGATTGGGGGCAAGAACGCAGCTTCAAAAGGTCGATTTGATGCACGTGGGCGAGTTGGGCGGAAGTTGGGCGGATTTCAAGCGTGAAAAAGCACCAAAAAGCCCGAAACGTCCGCTTGACTTGTGCGCCCAAAACCCCATCGTTCTCCTCTGTCAGAGAGGGAAACACCTCTAAGAAATTGCCTGGTAGCTCAGTGGCAGAGCAGGTGACTGTTGCCGCCATTTCGCCATGAACATCGACTGGAATCTTGCTTTGACGATCGCGGTCGGAGTCGTGTTGGGCGGTCTGGTATTTCAGCTATTGATGGCCGTGATTGCCGATCTCTCTCTTTTGACCCCTCTGCTGGTGCTCGCTGCTCTGGTAGGGATCGTATGGGGCGGTTATTACGTGTTCACCAGTGACGCACAGTGGGCTAAGGACGCGCGTTGGTTTGCTCTTATAGTTGGGGCGTTGCTCGCCGCGATTATCGCCTTTGTCGTTGGCGGTATTTACGCGGACAAACTACGCGAAAAATGGTGGAGCGAAGGTATTACTGGCGAGACGAAGCCGCCCTCGCAGCATTGATTTCCTCCCGCAGGCGCGGATCGCGCATGAGGAGCAGTTGTTGCCCAAACGGGAGCGCGTTGAACGTCGCGCCCATGTCGCCGCCCATTTTCCAGAACATGTCTTGAAACTTACCCGGTGCGGCGAGAGCTGCGAGGGTGTGATAGCGGCCCTGATCCACCATTGAGCGCAGGCTGAGTAGTCCCGGCACAAAGGCGGTGCCCGGCACGTTGGCGGCGCGGCCGAGGGACGATGCAGTGTAAATTGCCTTCGCGCCGTCCGTCGAAAGGATGCCGCCCGATTTCTCGACATCGGACATAAGCGCCACCGCCTTCATCATGCGCTCCATGTTTTGGAATTTGGGAGCGCCCACCATCGCTTCGAGCGTCTTCGCGTGAGTGGCTTCCGGCGAGCCGGGCAATGGGTGGAAGAAGCGCCGAATCTCCGCTTTGTCGATGGCGTAGATATTGCCCGGCGTATTGGCAGGACGGAAAAAGGGCTGAATCATATCGGCCAGCACGCGGCGGCGCACATCCTCGGCGAGCACGGGGTTGCGCTGATCGAGCGCACGCACGAGAGTGAGGCCGTCTTTCGGCCCGAGATTCATCATGCGCGTGGTGATGCCACATTGAGAGTTGAATCCGCCGTTTTGGTTCGCTCCCGGCACGTTGCCGATACCCCAGTCTTGACCGGAGAAGGCGCGTGCGACCGGGTCGGATTGCACTTCCGCGAGAATAGCCGCGCGCTCTTTCGCTGTGATGCCGGCGGCGTCGGCAATCCGCCGCGCTTCCGCAAGCTTCGTCGTTGCCTCACCCGACTTGCCGGCAGCGGAGTAGAGCAATTGTTGCTCCACGCGTGCCTTGAACGCCACGCGCGCTGCGGCGGGCCGGATGGCGTCGGCGAGAGGTTTGCCGGCGCCGAGCGCAGTTTGCACCTGCGGGTCGGAGAAGATGCGGTTGAAATCGGCCTCGGCGAGGTTCGTAAGTTTGAACTCTTTCAGGGTATCGGCCCACCGGCGGATGTCGCCGGGACTACCGAAGCCGAGCGCGGCGACATCGACGGTGCCGGCACTCTGCGCACGGAGAAGTGAATCGGTGAGCTTCTTTGCATCAAGGCCGGCGGCGGTGCGGGCCTGCCCGAGGAAGCTGTTGCGGATCGCGCCGGTGAGGCGTTGCTTGGCGAGCTGGGCGACTTGCGGAGCATCTTGCGCCACCGTATCCACGAACTCGTTGAACGCGCGGACCTCGGCAGACTTGCCGGCGACGAGATCGGCGGCGAGCGATTGGAAGGTGTTTTCGCTGGGCTCGGGATTGAGCAGGGGTTTCGCGTAGCGCGACGATGCGGCCTCGGCAGTCTCGCGCCAGTAGCGCACGGCAGCATCGTAGGCTTCGGGATTCGCGCCGGGGGTGGCGGCGATGATCTTGCGGCTCTGCTCGGTGAGGCCGCTGTAAGCGGCGCGGCCGGCGGCTTCGTAGGCGCCGAGTTGGCGGGGATCGAGCCCGGCGAAGCGATCGGTGAACGCCGCACGCAATTCGCGAAACTGCTCCAGATTGAGCGCGGCGGCGTCGTCGCCGCCGGCCTGCTGAATGGTGTCGAGGATGCGCTTTTCCATATCCGTCCCCTTCCACCGGGAAAGGGAACGGCGGGCTGAGGAGAGGAGGGCATCTTTGCCGAAGATCGGAGCATCGGCCGGGACGCCCGAGGCATCGAATTTGAGCGCACCGATTTGCTTGCGCGTCTTGAACAGATCGTCGACCACGCCGGTGAACTGCTGCGCGGTGGCATCGTAGTTCAGGAAACTGCCGAGGTTGGCCTGGGCTTCGTGCAGGAGCGCGGCGCGGGCATTGACGGCGTTTAGCTCGGCGACGGTGGCCTCGGCCATCGCCGCGGGCTCCACGGTCTGCGCGATCTGACGCAGTTCTTGCGCGCGAGTCTGAAGTTGCGCGACTTCCTTCTGCATACCGTCGAGCTTGCCGACGAAGGGGCGGAGTTGGGCGTAGACGGCCTCGTGCTCGGGGGCGCCGGTGGCAAGGGCTTGGAATTGCTCAAGGATGGGTTTCTGCGCGTCGACCTTAAGCTGGGCGATCTTCGGATCGGCGGCGGCGGCGCGCGTGGCGAGGTTGACTTGGCCGGGGAAGATCATGTCGAGCGTGGGCTTTTCCACGCCGGCCTCCTTGAAGACTTTCAGGCGTTCGGCGCGGGTGGTGGCACCGCGAGCGAGGGCGCCGGCCGCTTCGTTTACGAGCTGCATTCCGCCGCCAACTGCGATCGGGAGCGCGACGGCGCTCCGCGCCTCGCCCATCGAATCGTAGGGCTGGAAATTGCCCTCGTTGATGCCGCGCTTGAGAGATTGGCCGGCGACTTCGGCGCCGCCCTGCATCGCGCCGGTGGTAGCCATGCGGCCCATGGCAGCGAGCGCACCGGTGCCGCCGAATCGCGCGGCTGGGATGGCGTTGACGATGCCAGATTTGACGACTTGGCCGGCATCCGGCACCGCGCCTTGGTTTTCGATGGCCTGGGCGCCAGCTTCGCCCGTAGCGCCGGCGGCACCGATGAGGGCGGCACCGGCGAGGCCCGGACCTACGAAGGGGAGCGCGGCGATAGGAGCGCCGTAGCGCACGCCGTTGGCGAGGCCTTCGCGGAGACCACCGCGGAAGGCTTCGCCCTCGGCAGGCGTGCGCATATTCGGCTGGCCCGTGTTCACATCGCCCATGTCGGCCATCGCTTGGCCGAGGCGACCCATGAAACCGCCCTCGTCCTTTGTGGTAGCTGGCGCCGTCGCGCCGCCTTGCGCGGCGTCGTATTTCTGGAGTTCGGCGATGTCGGCTTCCGTGGGGGGAGTCGGTTTGTTCCACGCGTAGATACGCCCCGAGGGGCTGACAATTTCCATGTTATTGGCGGATGGACCAACCGGCGGGGAGTTTGGCGGAGGCGGGCACGGCGCCCACGGCTTCGAGTTTGATGGGGTTTTCCTTCTCCCAGGTGGTGAGCACGCGGGAGTATTTGGCGGCGTCGAGTTCGCCGGTGTCGCGCAGGCTTTGGAGAGCTTGCGCCTTGGACAGAGAGCGGGTGGCGGCCGCTTCGATGTAGTTCATGATGTAGCCGAGCGCCTCGGGTGAATTACCCAGCTTGGCGACCGTATCGGCCAAAATCTTACGTTCGCTCTCCGTGATTTGGCCTTGGCCGCGCATCCGGGTCGCGGCGGTCAGGGCCATGTCGGAGAAGGTGGTCTTGGCAAGCTCGGATGGTCCGGTCTTGAAGACCTCGGAGCCGACGAGACCGTTGATCGTCTGCGCGGCGGCGAGCTTCGTCTCGGCGAGGCCGCCCGTCGTGGCACCGGCAGCGAGCGCGGCGCGACCGCGTTGGACCTGCTCCAAGGTGTTGTTGAACTCCGGCACGCGTTCGACGACGGCCGAGACTTGCTTGCCGAGACCTTCGTCGAGGGCATCGCGAAACTTGTTTGGCGTGGGTGGAGCCGGCGCGCGAGGGCTGACTTTGGGGACGGTGACGACGCCGGTCGCGGGGTC
>JAUPWC010000206.1 GCA_030916665.1 Verrucomicrobiota bacterium | reverse complement strand
CGGGGCCAAGTCGCGCTGGACGTGATCGGCAGCAACCGGCTCGACGCTGACATGCGCGGCGAGGACGTCGAGCGCGTGCTGTGGCAGGTGGGCGGGTCCTTCGTCCTGCTCGACGCGGACGCGTGGACCTACTACGACGAGCACGGCGAGGAGACGGGCCGCGTTCCCGGCGAGCCGGCCCGCATCCCACATGCTGTCGGCCGCGCGCCTGTGGTGCCCTTCGTCTGCTTCGACGGCGGCGACGACTGGTGGTGCTCCACGGCCCACGATGGCTTAGCGGATGCGACGCTCATGTGTGCCTACAAGCTCGCGCTCGGGCTCTACACGCGGCAGGTGAACTCGAAGCCGCAGCTCGTGCTCCAAGGTGTCTCCGTGGCAGACATGCCGAAGGGCCAGGTCCTCTGGCACCCGGTCCAGCCGCTCGTGCTGCCCGATGGTGTCGCCGCGTCCCTGGACCTCACGGTGGATCCGTCGCAATACCTCTCCGAGATCTCCGCGATCCTCACGATGGCGATCTCTGCCGAGGGCCTGCCGCCCGGATCGGTCACGCTCACGTCCTACGACGGGTCGCTCGGCATCGTAGCTGAGGGTCCGCGCCTGGCTGCGCACCGCGATCGCCAGGTCCCATGGCTTCGGCAGGCCGAGCACGAACTGTGGCCGCTGGTGTGCGACCTAGTTCGCGGCAGCACCCACAAGCACGCGCGCATCCTGCCCCCCGGTGACGAGGTGCGGGACATGATCCGCGTGGTCCACCCAGATCTGTCCAGCGCCGCCGAGCGTCTGGAGGAGATCAAGGTGATGCAGCTCGGGCTGCCGTACGGCCTGAGCTCGCCCGTCGACGTTCCCCTCGCCGCCCGCCCCGAGCTCACGCGAGCCGAGGTGGACGAAATGCAGCGCCAGAACCTCGCAGCCTACATCGACCGGATCGAGCCGCTGGTCAGCCGGAACATCCCCGGCAAAGCCCCGGACGCGCTCGGACACCAGTCGATCGCCCAGCAACAAGGCCGCACCGGCGGTATCGCCAGCGGCGAGACACGCGCTAACGCAGCGCAGGAGAAGAACCCGTGACAACCGAAGCCGACCCCGCAGCCCTAGCCTCTCGCGTCGCCGCACTTGAAGGCGAAAATCGTGTCCTCGCCGATACGCTGGCGAAGGCCAACGGCACCGTCGCGCAGACCGGCGCCCAGCTCGCGGCGCTGACGACGGAGCGGGCCGCGCTGACCACCGAGCGCGACGCGTTCAAGGTCCAGATCGCCGAGCTGGCCCCGAAGGCAGCCAAGTTGGGCGAGCTCGAAGTCACGGTCACGGCGCTCACGAATGAGAAGCACGAGCGGTTGCTGATCTCCGAGTTGCGCAACTCGGGCAAGCTACCGGGCGCCGACGAACTCACCCTGTCCGGCGTGCTCGTCAAGCTACACGAGGCGGGCACCGTCAACCGCTTTGCCGCCGATTTCAAGGCAGAGGCCGCGAAGGCTTTGCCGATCATCAGCGCCGCTGCGCCGACCCTCACCCGCCCGCCGACTTCCGGCGGGGGCTCCCCAGGCGCGCCGACCGTCCAAGTGCGGCGCGCCGTCTCATTGATCCGACCGTAACGAACAGGAGGCCCCATGGCCGTCATCGCAGGCGCAAACACCACCACCCTCACCGAGACGATCCAGACCGAGTCGATCAACGGTCTGGTCCTCCCACCGGCCAACCTGATCCGGGTTTACCAGGCGTTCGCTTGGCAGTGCCCGGCCACGGGGGCCAAGCACGTCTTCCCGCAGATCGTCGCCGCGGCCGTCACCGGCACGCAGACCGAGACCGACGAGTTCACCGCTACCGACATCGAAACCGTGAAGGAGGAGATCAGCCCGGCGATGGTCGGCAAGCGCTCGTTCCACTCGGATCAGGTGGATCTCGAGGGCTCGATCCTCACCCCGCAGGCGCGCGTCAACGCGATGACCGACGAGGTGGAGAACCGGATCGACAAGGACTGCATCGGGCTCTTCGTCGGCGCAACCGGCAGCGACAACAGCGGCTTCAATCTGACGCTCGATCTCTTCGACACGGCGCTTGCGGCGTTCCACGCGGTCAAGCCCACCCACCCGCGGATCGTCTTCGTCGGCAGCACAAACCAGATCCGCGACTTGCGCAAGGCGATCCGCAACTCCGCGGGCGGCGCGCTGGTCATGGGTTCGGGCGCGTCCGTGTTCAACGGTCTGCCGGTCCAGGGCTACTGCGGCGAGTGGCAGGGCGTCGAGATCTACCAGGGCAACACCACCCAGGCGGACGCGACCAACGACGCCGGCGGCTTCGTCTCCTGCCCCCCGATGGGCATGTCTGACGCGGCGCTGGGCGTGATGCCCGGGTCCGGGGTCGGTCTGGCGATCTGGCGCGGGCTCACGGTCGGCGCGCAGTACTTCCCGTCGCGCCAGGGCACGGACATCACCGTCTCTGCCTACCTCGGCGCTGGCATCACCGCCGACAACAACATCTGGTCGTTCTTCTCGAAGAAGGCCGTCTAGCAACTCGCCGCCTGTCCGCCGGGACAGGTGGTATCACCGCCGCGTCTACGTCTGCCATGTCAAAGCTCAGCGACATCAGCTCCCCTCCTATCCTGATCCCCATCGTGCTCCCGCATAGCGGGGACACCAGCAGCGGCCGCGTGCGCAACCTGCCGGTGTCGCCGCAGGCTGTCCCGCGGATGCTGGAGCGTCGCAGCGGCGGGG
>JAUPWC010000022.1 GCA_030916665.1 Verrucomicrobiota bacterium | reverse complement strand
GCGGACCTCGAACACGACGCCGTATTTCTTGGCGAACTCGACGGAGCGCGACTGCATGACCTTCGAGCCGAGGCTGGCGAGCTCGAGCATCTCGTCGTAGCTGATTTCCTGGATTTTCTTCGCCTCCTTCACGATGCGCGGGTCGGTCGTATAGACGCCGTCCACATCGGTGTAGATCTCGCACTTGTCGGCCTTGCAGGCGGCGGCGAGGGCGATGGCGGTGAGGTCGGAGCCGCCGCGACCGAGCGTGGTGATCTGGCCGTGCTCGTTGATGCCCTGGAAGCCGGCGACGATGCACACCTTGCCGGCCTTGAGGTCCTGCATGATGCCCTTCGGGGCGATCTGCTTGATCTTGGCCTTGGTGAAAACCTGGTCGGTGACGATGCCCGCCTGCGCGCCGGTGTAGGAAACGGCCGGGATGCCGATGGCGTGCAGCGCCATGGCGGTCAAGGCGATGGTCTCCTGTTCGCCGATGGCCAGCAGCATGTCCATTTCGCGGGTGTCGGGCCGGTCGGTGATGGCCTTGGCTTTGGCGATCAGCTCGTTGGTGACGCCGGAACGGGCCGAGACGACGACCACGAGGCTGTGTCCCTCGTCACGGGACTTCTTGATGCGCTGGGCGACGTTCTTGATCCGGTCGATGTCGCCGACCGAGGTGCCGCCGTATTTCTGGACGATGAGAGCCATGGGAATAACCGGTGACTAATGGCCCGGGGGAGCGAGCCTTGGCAAGGCACTAGTTCCGACGGCGCGTCATAGGAGGCGAGACCACAGTGGGAATCCATGTCACGATATTCCTGCGCACCAGCCCACAGCCGGAGTGCAAGGGCTTGCGTCAGCGGATATTTGCTCAATTGTCCCTTCACAGTCGGATAGCTGGAATATTTTCTGGGTCTGTGTCACCTCTTTCACTAGGCCGCCGCTCCATTTTCCTGCTGGCAGTGCTGCTGTCCTGCAGGGTGCTGGGCATGGCGTCCGCCTCCATCGCCGGCGGCTCTGGCCTGCTGGAGGCAGGCGTGCCCCCCTTCAGGGTTACCAGCGCGGAATCGATCGGCTTGTCGACGCCTCCGACCGACCTGCGGATAATGCCGGATGGACGCTTGCTCGTAGTGGCTAACCGTCAACTGGCGATGGGCGATGGCAGTCGCTGGCAGGTTTTCTCCCAAGCGCCCGGCGACCCGGAAGTGGCAGGTGCGATGGCCGCTGTTGCAGAAAACGGCGACATTTATCTGGGCACCCCGAAGGGTATTTGTCGGGTGCAGTTCGATACCACCGGCCACTGGCGGTTGCAGACTGCCACCCCCTGGCCCGAATCAACCGGTCCTTCCGCGGCAACAGTGGATCTTTGCACGGTCGACAAATTGACTGGAGCCTGGTTCTGGCACTCTCTCACCGGTCCGGTCTACCAATGGAAGCCCGGGGAGCCGGTCCGGCGGGTCGGTCAGGCCAACACCTTGGATGCAGTCTTCCAATTCGGAACTGATATCGTGGTCAGTGACCGCAATGGCGGGATTATTTCACGTCTGCGCGACGACCAGCGCGAAGTTATCCAGTCTCTCGGTGCGTTCTCGGCGATCACCGCCTCTCAACCCCATGGAGATGTCATCCTGGTCGGCACATATGGCGAGGGCCTGGGAATCTTCGATGGAGATCGTGTCCGGCCCCTGCCCGTCAGCGGACTCCAGGCAGGAGGCAACCGTATCAACGATATCTGCCCGGCACCGGGGGGCCTCTATGTGGCCGCCGTCGACAATGTTGGACTAGTTCTGTTTCAGGCCGACGGACATCTGATCCAGATCCTGAACCGGCTCTCCGACCACCGACTGGCCGGCGTTACCCGGTTGCTCGCCGCACCAGACGGCTCGACCTGGGCGCTGGCGCGGGGCGCCCTCGCGCAAGTGCAATTTGCCTCCCGCCTTTCGAACTTCGAGCCGCTGTTGGGCAATGGGGTGGTTACGGTTCATCCCTTCAGGTTCGGGCCCGGAGATAGCCTGTATTGGCTGGGCAACGGGATCATCCATGAGGGACGCTACAATGCCGAGGGCCGGCTGCTGGATGTCCTGCCCGACAGCCCTCCGCGCACGTATGTAAACTCCTTGGCCAAGATTGGCGGACTAGTAATCGCGGGCACCGAGTCTGGTGCCTATTTTCGGGAAAAATCCGAATGGCGCCCGCTTGATTCCAGTGCCCGGGGCCTTCACATCCTCGATCCCCAGCCCTATAACGGGCGGTGGCTGTTCAGCGCCTTGAACGAAATCGGTTGGCTCCGTCTCTCCCCCGCCGGGCCCAGCATTGATGAGCGTTTTGCCTTTCCCGGTCTGGGCGCCGTGCTGAACCGCTCCCTGAAGGACGCCCAGGGGAGGATCTGGCTTGAACTGGGAGTTGGCCAAGTTGGTCGCGCGGACCCCACCGGTGACCGACCGCAGCTCCGGATCTTCACCACTGACGACGGCCTGGCCAATGCATGGCCCCAGCTTTTTCTGCTCGATGGCCGTATTCACCTCAATTTGTCCACCAAGCTCTTCCGGTTTGACGATCGGAGCCAGCGCTTTGCCCCGGCCGACGATCTGCAGGCCGAATTGTTTGGCACCTCCCAACCATTCGGGCGCATCGGCCAGGATCCAGCCGGACGGCTTTGGTTTTCCGCGGAGGGCATGGTGCAAATCGCCGAACGCCGGAATGGCCACTGGCAGCGGCTGCCCGGGCGGATCGATCCCGGATTCCAGCCTTATTACTTCACCTTTGAACCCACCGGCATCGCCTGGATGCATGCGGCTCGCCGTCTGGCCCGGTTCGATCCCCGCGCTTTGGAGCAGCCTCCCAAACCACTCGCGGCCCGGATCACCACGGCCGCCAGCCCGGGCAGCGGCCATCTGTATTTCGCGGACAGCGGCGGACTGCCGGCACTGCCGCATGCCGAGAATTCACTCGTATTCCATTATCTGGCCTCCGGGGGGCCGCCCACGGCCGCGGTCATTTTCGACGTCATGCTCGACAGGGGCGATCGGGCGGAGTGGATCCCGAACGGTAGCAGCGGCCGCATAACCTTCAGCAACCTGAAGGAGGGGAACTACACCTTTCGCGTCCGCCCGCAGGCCGCCGGGATCACCGGGAGTGAAGCCTCTCTCTCCTTCACCATCCTGCCTCCTTGGTATCGGACCATCCGCGCCTACTCGTTGTATGCCCTGTTGGCATCGCTGGTCGTGGTTTCCCTCATCATGCTGCCTTCGCGCTGGGCGCGGCGGG
>JAUPWC010000205.1 GCA_030916665.1 Verrucomicrobiota bacterium | reverse complement strand
GGACACCACCATCCTCATCGACGGTCTGCCTGTCGCCGCCACGGTCCCCGGCAACCTCACCCGCCAGGTTGGTCTCGACCAGATGTCCATCAACAACGCCTCGCGCATCGAACTCATCAAGGTGGCCACCCCCGACATCCCGGCCAACTCCGTCGGCGGCCAGATCAACCTCGTCACCCGCAGCTCCTTCGAGTTCCCCAAGCCGAAGTATGACGTGAGCCTCTTCTTCAACCTCAACCCGGAATACTTCGACCTCAAGAAGACTCCCGGTCCGGTGAACAAGAAGACTTTCAAGACCTCCCCGGGCATCAATTTCAGCGCCTCCTATCCGTTCGCCAAGAACCTCGGCGTAACCGTTTCCGGCTCGATGCAGCAGGACTTCTCGCAGAATTACCGGGCCCAGCCGGTCTGGAACAACACCTGGGCCTCCAACTTCAACCCCAGCACCTACACCAGCTCGGATGGCAAGACCGCCTCCCTCAGCAATCCCGTGCTGACCCGCTATCAGGTGACGGACGCTCCCTCGATCACCGACACCCAATCGGCCAACATCCGGCTGGATTGGAAGCCGACCCCCAACCAGAACCTGCGGGCCAACATTCAATACAGCACCTACGAAACCGCCGAGGCCCAGCGCCGCCTCGACTTCCGTCCGACCATCGCCGCCGGCGCCGTCTGGAACGAGTTCCAGTCCATCGGCACCACCGCCAACAGCACCACGGCGATGACCCTCACCACCCGCGATCGCGTGGGTGACACGGTCAGCGGTTCTTTGAACTACGACATCCAACTTTTTGGTTTCAAGGTGGCTGTCGCCGGCAGCATTTCCAAGTCGGTGAGCGACTTCGAGGATGAGGCCAACGGCCACTACTCCGGCCTCGACCTGAACCTCAACCCGAGCCGCGTCGCCCTTTACCTCGGCGAGGACGGCATCCCCTACAACGTCGAGACCTACTGGCGCGCCAGCGGCAGCAACACCACCTCGACGCTCAAGGACTACACCCAGATCGCCAACTGGACCATCAACGACACCAAGGCCTTCTCGGGCGAGTCCCACAACGAGCGCACCATCAGCCTCTACAAGGTGGATGTGTCCCGCCCCCTCGACTTCCTGCCCTTCCTCCAGCGCAACCCGGTCACCCTCTCCTTCGGTGCCCGCCGCGACGAGGAGGAGAACAACAAGGACGGCCGTGGCACCGGCTACCGCCAGGTGCTCAAGACCGGCGCCACCTTCGTGACCGCCGACATCATCGACAACGACTATGTTGGCTTCTCCCCCGGCTTCGGCCTGCGTCCGCAGCAGTGGGCCTCGACCTACAAGCTCTTCGAACTGAACAAGGCCAACAACCTCTTCGTCGAACCCACGGACGGCTCTGATGCGGTCAACAACTACAACAGCTACGTGAACCAGAACAAGCAGCTCACCGAGACCACCGACGCCTGGTATGCCATGCTCAGCGGCAGCTTCCTCGACGGTCGCCTGTCGGTCGTCGGCGGTGCCCGCCAGGAGAGCAAGTCCCGCGTCGGTCGCACTCCGTTCACCGACGGCAAGTGGAACTACCTCAAGAACGCGGATGGCTCCATCTATCGTGACACGGCCAATCCCAATGGCGTGACCATTAACAGCACGAGCAGCGTTCTCTTCGCCAACACCGCCGCCGGCACCACCCTCCGCTCGGCTCTGACGAGCGCCGGCATCGCCTTCCCGACCGCCGCATATGGCTCGCAGACCTCGGACATCCGCTCCGCCAAGTTGTTCAAGCAACCGCTGCGCGAGATCAATCAGAAGGTCACCGGCGACCCATCCTACAGCCTCAACGCTGCCTACAAGCTGACCAAGAAGATCGACCTCAAGGTTGCCTACTCGCGGTCCTTCAAGCAGCAGCCGCTGGAAGACGGCGATATCGGCATCATCTCCGGCAACAACCTCACGGTGGAGGAATACACCCCCGACCAGCAGCTGACGCAGAACGGCGCCCTCGGCCAGATCCGCGTCTCCAACCCTGCCCTGAAACCCGAGACCTCCCAGAACTGGGACTTCGAGGTGGCCTACTACACCGACAGCGGCGGCAAGTTCACCGTCTCCTACTACACCAAGGAGGTCGAGAACGCCGCGCAGAACTTCACCACCTACTCCGGCGCGCCCGGCTTCGCCGAAACCGTCGCCGCGCTCGGGCTTGATCCGGCCGATTACGACGGCTGGCGCATGGTGACCTCCGCCAACAGCGAGAGAATCCAGAACACTTCGGGCTGGGAATTCTTTGCCAGTCAGGACTTCAGCAAGCTCGGCAACTGGGGGCGCCGCGTCTCCGCCTTCGTGAGTTACGCCATGACGGATTTCCCGCCGCCTTCGGCTCCGGTTCCGTTCACCGTCACCCACCCGAACGGCACCACCACCACGATCACCCCCACGATCGCGACCGTCCGCATCCGCTCCGACCGCTTCGGCGGCGCCGGCCTGCAATACTCCGGCGAGCGTTTCACCGCCCAGATCCGCGGCACCTACCGCAATGAAAACCAGGATCCGAATGCCAACACCCAGATCCTGAATGACGGCACGGAAATACGCCGCATGCAGCCCGCCGAAACCCGTATCGACGTGAATCTGGGCTTCATGATCTCGAAGAACTACAGCGTCTTCGCCAGCGCCCGCGACGTCTTCAACGGCGAGCGCGACATCGTCTGGAAGCACAGCG
>JAUPWC010000204.1 GCA_030916665.1 Verrucomicrobiota bacterium | reverse complement strand
GGCGCACGAGCAGCCCGACCAGCAGGCAAAACAACAGGGCCGGCAGCCAGGTCAGTTGCTCCGCGACGATGCCCGCCTTGGTCGCCCACAATTCCGCCGAGAACCGGGTGCCCTCCCAGCCGAAATTAAAGGACCTCAGGTTCGCCGACGTGAACGCCACCCCCAGCGGATTCAGCGCCTTCGTCGCATCGGCAAAACGCAGCCACCAAAGCGTCGCGGCGAAAGGCAGCGCCACCGCGGCCGCCATCCAGGCGATGTCCGTTTTCCAAACGGTCCGGCGGTTCCGCCACAGCCGCAGCGCCGCCCAGACTCCGGCGGGCAGCAGGTAGAGCAGGAAGGTCGTCACCTTCACCAGCCCCGCCCCCGCGGCGGCGACGAGGGCGAGCGCCAGCCACGCCTTGCTCCGCTCCGCCACCGCCCGCTCGAAGGCCACCCAGAACCACAGGCTGAACATCAGCGCCATCGTCTCGATCAGGAAGGCGCGGGCGTAGAAGATGTAGAGCGGACACGTCAGCAGCAGCGCCAGCACGATCCAGCGGTGCGCCGGGGCGACGTTCCAGCGGCGCAGCAGCAGGAACACCGCCGGCAGCGCGAGGTAGAAGCACGCGATGCTGACCGCGCGCCCGGCCTTGGTGAGGCTCCAGTTGGTCAGCTTGCCCGTGATGACGACCGTCCACTGGTAGAGCGGAAACTCCATCGGCACGGACCACGGCTTGCCCACCACCGGAGTCGGATAGGCCGGCGAGAAATTGTTCTCCTGCTTGATCCAGTAGGCCGACAGCGCCGTCTGCGCCTGCCGAAATTCCCCGCCCGGCAGGTTCCGGCTCTGCCAGCCCACCTGCACGCCCCAGAAATGAAAGGCGAGGCACGCGAGGAACAGCCCGAGGGCAAAGCGGGTTTCCCCTCGCGCCGGGGCTCGGACAACGGCAGGTGACTCCATCGCCGCAGGCAATGAAATCACCCGCCCGATGCCAACTGGATTCTGGAAGCCGTAGTAGCGGCGGCCTCCCAGAATAACCGCTTGCCGATCTGGGAGCGCCCTCCCAGTTGCAGGCAGAATAATCCGGCCCTCAATCGCGGCCGTGCTGGCTGCCCCATTCCGAAACATTCATGATGACGACATGCGCAAAGACCGGAATGACTGTGACTGCAGTGGCGCGTGCACGCTTCGGCCGGGCGCTGGTTGACCAGGGAGCTGACGCGTTTCATTTTCTAAGAGTGGAATCTAGCAGGCGGCTGAAAAACGGCCCGATTTGAGGCTTCTGGTGTTCTGCCGGTTGTTATCGCACCGCGAACGCGCAGGTCGCGAAGAGCGCGGAGGCCGGCCGGGGTGAGGCGAAACCGCACCGGAATCGTTCTCCTTCTCTCTATCCGATCCCCTCCCCGCATTCCCCAACGCACGAGAACGAGTAAGATTAAGAGAACGAGAACGATCATACCCCGGCTACGCGGCAGCCTGGCCCTCTTCAGCTGCGGCGGGCGGCCCGGCGCGCGGCCCGCGCACGCTTGAAAACCGCGCGCGGCTCCGGCCAGGTCTCGCGGCGGCCATAGCGCAACCGCCGCAGGTCCTCGCGCACCTGCTCCAAGCTGTCCTCCCTTTCTCCAAGAAATTGCCGTGAGACGACCGAACCATCGCCCGTCCGTTCTCCGTTCTCCATTCTCCATTCTCCATTCTCCGGCCTCCGGCCTCCGGCCAGCCCGCGCAGACGCGCGAGCTGTCTGCCGGCGGCCAGCCGCACGGGATCGTAGCCGGCGACATGGCCCCGGTGACGCCACCGCCGCCAGCCCAGCAAGGCCAGCCGCCCCGCCAACCAGGCCAGGGCCACGGCCGAGACGCCGATGAGGGCCAGCCGCAACAGGCGGCCGAAATCCCAGGGGCGCTTGATCCACGCCTTCACGGTGCGTGCCAGCTCGTCGGCCCAGACCCGCAGCGCCGCACCCGACCCGGCCGTGAAAGTCTTCACCTGCTCGATCATCTGCACCTGCTGCCGGGAGTCGAAGTTGACGATGCGCCGATACCAGAGCACGCGCAGGCTGTCCATGCGCGCCGACCAGCTGCCGTCCAGCGCCTGCTGCTCGCCCGCCTGCGTCTGCAAGGCCGCCGCCGCGCCGCCGCCCGGCGTGGGATCGACCCGCAGCCAGTGGCTGAGGCCGTCGTGGATCTCCGCCCACGCGTGGGCGTTGGAGTTTTTCACCATGTAGTAATTCTCAAACGCGTTGAGCGAGCCGCCCTGAAAACCCGCCACGACCCGCGCGGGGTGCCCGGCTTCGCGCGCCAGCACGACGAAGCCCGCGGCGAAATACTCGCAGAAGCCCGGCTCGTTTGAGTCGAGCCAGCGCACGATGTCGTCCCCCGTCCCCGGCGGAATCCGCACGGAGAGCGCGTAGGCGTGACGCGCGCGCAGCCAGTCGGTGGCGCGCTGCGCAAAGGCGGCGGCGGACAGTTTCTCGCCACCCGTGATCTCGGCGAGCACGCGCCGCAGCACGGCCCGGCTGGGTTCGCCCTCGGGGCCGCGCAGCAGCAGGCGCGGATCGGCCCGGGTGCGGGTCTCCGCGGCCGCCGGGTTTCCCCGGTCCGCCCGCAGCAGCTCCGGCAGCTGCGCGTCCATCACCTGCGGCCCCGTCTCCACGCGCTCCAGCTGGAAGGCCGTCATCGTCATCGGCTCCGTGCGCAGGGCCACGATGCGGTGCGCCGAGCTCCGCTGGAGCGGCGTGTTGTCGCGCAGGCGCAGAAAGCCGAAGCTGCCCGGCAACGGCAGGTAGCGGCTGACGCCCGGCTCGACGTAGAAGGTCCAGATTCCGCCCACCTCCTCCACCCGCCGCCCGAAGGCCCGGCCGGACAGGTTCTGCACCACGCGCTCGCTGTTCAGCAGCTCGTTCTTCAGGCCCGTCGAAACCTTGAAGCCCTCGGGCGTGTATTCGTCGAGCACGACCAGCCGCCAGTAAGGGTCGTCGCGCAGGCCGCTGGTATCGGTCAGGTCCACGCGCATCGCGATGCTGTCGTCTTTCACCAGCTCGGTCACGTCGCCGAAACGCACCGTGTCGGTAAAGCCCGACCGGCTCTTGCGCGTGATGTAGCGGTCGAGAAAAAACCCGCTCGCCAGCTCGAAGCGCGGGATGATCAGGAACAACAGGCCCGACATCGCCACCACCGCGACGAACAGCGCCGACGCGAACGCCAGCATGCGCCAGTCGGCCACCTCGCGCAGGCGGGCAAAGAACCGCCGCCAGCCGATCCGGGTCCAGGCCGTCTCCGCCTCCGCCGTGCGCACGGCCCCGCTGCCCGAGGCGTCCACCAGGTTGATCACAAACAGAAAACCCAGCGCGCAGGCCGTGAAGAGCAGGAGCAGGAACGCGAACTCCACCGCCACGGTGAGCACGCCCGCCACGACAATCAGGAACAGGCCGAGCACCAGCAGCTGGAGGTCCTCGCGCTTCCGCCGGTAGGCCAGCGCGCGATACAGCACCAGCAGGAGCGAGAGCCGGATCAGCACCGGCAGCGTGTCGGGGCTGAAATACGCGTCCACCGCCAGCGCCACGATGATGGCGGGCACGGCGAGCTTCCACGCCAGTGCGGGAATCCGCGCCGACAGTCCGGGCCAGACCAGCACGGCGCCGATCGCCGCGCTGACGACCGCGACCAGCCCCAGCGCCTCGATGTCGAGGAAGAACACGGTCCACACCGACACCAGCGCCGTGACCCCGCCGAGGAGCCACTTGAGGCGCAGGAGCTCGTCCTGGTTAAGCTGACGCGGTTTTGCGGCCATTGACGAAGGCAGCCACCCCGCGCGCCCCGTCGGGCGCGAAGGTGATGACGTTGTGGTTTTGGTTTCTGCGGTGGAGCGAGTCGTCCCGGCCGAGCTGCGGCTCATCCGGAGGATTCGCCCTACCCGCTTCCAGCCGCGCCAGATCATCGAGCCAGGCCTCGACGTCGCGCAGCCGCCGCGTTTCACGCCAGGGCGCGCCGGCCAGACCCACAGCTTTCAGGCGGCCGGCGGCAAACAAGTCTTCGGCCATCGTGCCGGCCAGGCTGCACAGCAGCTCGAACTGCTCCGGCCGCGGCCAGAGGTCGGCGGACGCATCCAGGCTGAGCACGAAACCGTCGTGGCTCTCGGCGGCGAACTGCCGCACCATCATCTGTCCGAGCCGGGCGCTCGCCTTCCAGTGGATGAGCCGGTGCGAGTCGCCGAGCTGGTATTTGCGCAGCGCCAGCAGGTCATCGCCCGTCCCGGCGCGAGCCGTGCGCTGGCCCTGCGTGCCGGAATGCGCGGCGACCCCGCCGGTCCACTCGTATTCCACCTGCGCCGGCCAGACCAGCACCGGCTGGCGGGCATCGGTGCCGAGATTCTTGCGCAGGAAGCCGAACGGGAAGAGCGAGCCGACCGAGGCCAGCTCCACCAGCACCTCGCCGCG
Source organism: Verrucomicrobiota bacterium (assembly GCA_030916665.1). Classification (GTDB taxonomy): domain Bacteria; phylum Verrucomicrobiota; class Verrucomicrobiia; order Opitutales; family Opitutaceae; genus Lacunisphaera. The sequence goes on along the minus strand of JAUPWC010000204.1, from coordinate 1,519 downwards.
GCGCGAGGGCTTCACCACCCACTCGAGGGCCGCGCCGCCGCCGGCCTCGACGCGCTCGCGCAGGTGGACGCGCCCGCGGGTGAGGTGTTTCTCCGCCGCCGCGAGGATCTCGCGCATCTTCAATTCGCGCCCGAGCGGCTCGGGCTCGGGAATGCGCCGCGGCTGCGTCGCCAGCTCGAACCACAGGCTGTAGGTCGGCAGCCAGCGCTTCGTGTTGCGCACCTCGACCGTGACGATCGTCTCGTGCCCGGCGCGCCACGGCCCCTGCGGCCGCAGGCGCCAGCTCAGGCCCATGAAGTTGAACCACGACAGCAGACCGCTCAGCAGCAGGCAGGCGAGCAGCAGAGAGAGCGTGATGAACAGGATGTTGCTGGCGGTGTTGTAAGCCGCCATGCCGATGCCGAGCGCCAGCGCCATCAGGAAAAGTCCGGGCACCGTCAGCGAGATGCGGTGCCGCTTCTTCGGGAAGACAATCGCCCACAGCACGCGGTGCCAGGTGATATCCTCCCGCCGGCTCGCGCCCGCGCCGGGCCCATGCCAATCGGGACCGGGGCTCGGCAAAGTGGTATGCGCGACGGAGTTCATGGCGCTGGCATGCATTTCACCTCGTTCTCGTTATCGTAATCTTTCTCGTTCTCGGGCTTCCGAATTTCGCCGAAGGATTACGATTAAGAGAACGAGAAAGATACTCACTCCGGCACCGCCACCGCCGCCACGATGCGCTTCAGGGCGGCCTGCACGGTGCGGCGCTCCTCCATCGCGTCGGAGGTCTGCCGTGCCAGCGAGAGGCGGTGCGCCAGCACGGGGCCGGCGGATTCCTGGATGTCCTCGGGGATCACGAAGTCTCGGCCCAGCAGCAGCGCCCGGGCCTGCGCGGCGATGCGGAGTGCCAGGCCGCCGCGCACGCTCACACCGGCCTTGAACTCGGCCTCGGTGCGCGTCGCGGTGATGATCTTGAGGATGTAGTCGAGCACGCTGTCCTCGACGAAGACCTTGCCGGCCAGCGCCTGCATCTTGAGCACGTCGGAGCGCGTGACCACCGGGTTGAGCGCGATGGCGTCGTAGCCGAGCTTGGGCGTGCGCAGAATCTGCAGCTCGTCGCCGGGCTGCGGGTAACCCATCTGGAGGCGCATGAGGAAGCGGTCCATCTGGCTCTCGGGCAGCGGGAACGTGCCCTCGTAGTCCACCGGGTTCTGCGTGGCCACCACCATGAACGGGCTGCCCACCGCGTGGGCCTCGCCGTCCACCGTGACCTTGCTGCGGTCCATGACCTCGAGCAGGGCCGACTGGGTCTTGGGCGTGGCCCGGTTGATCTCGTCGGCCAGGACGATCTGCGAGAAGATCGGCCCGCGCTGGAATTCGAACATCCGTCTGCCGTCTGCCGATTCCATGACGATGTTCGTGCCGAGGATGTCGGCCGGCATCAGGTCGGGGGTGAACTGCACCCGGTTGAAGTCGAGGTCGAGCACGTCGCTGAGCGTCTTCACGAGCAGCGTCTTCCCGAGCCCCGGCGCCCCCT
>JAUPWC010000203.1 GCA_030916665.1 Verrucomicrobiota bacterium | reverse complement strand
GTGCGCGGTGGCCCGTCTCGTCCACCTCCCAATCCTCCTGCTCCATCTCGAGTTCCTCGTCGTAGTCGTCGATCAGTTCCTGATGGACGCGGCGGATGAGCTGGTTGTCGTGGTTCGGCGAAATCTGGGTCATGCGCGCATGCAAGTCCGGCGGCCGGGGCGTCGCAATGGCCGCCGAGCCCGGGGGACGGGATTTAACCTTGCCGTAACACATGCCGTCCGGCGCAACCGCGGCTCGACAACCGGGGCGGTGCCGCCAGTTTCGCCGCATGGCCAAGGCAAAGCAGCGGTTGTCCAAGCGCGTCTATCAGGCCCGGGCCGACGGGCTGCGGGCGGAACTGCTGCAGCTCCAGCTCGAGCTGAAGCAGGTGCCTTTCAAGGTGCTGCTCATCATCGCCGGACCGGAGGGCGCGGGGCGCGGCACCCTGCTTAACAAGCTCGCCGAGTGGCTTGATCCGCGCGGAGTCGAGACCTTCTCGTGGCATCCGCCGACCGACAGCGAGCGGGCGCATCCGCACCAATGGCGGTTTTGGCGCAGCCTGCCGGGCCTGGGGCGCATCGGCCTTTACGCGGGCTCGTGGTATACCGAGACCCTGCGCGAAGAGGCGCGCAACCGCCGCGCGCTGCGGCAGGTCGCCGACGAGGCGGAGCGCATCCGGGATTTTGAGAAGCTGCTCGCGGACGGCGGCACGCTCATCGTCAAGGTCTGGCTGCACCTCTCGAAGGACGCACAGGGCCGGCGGCTGCGCACCCTGCGCGCCGACCCCGCCACGGCCTGGCGCGTGAGCGACGAGGACTGGCACCACCACCGCATCCACGACCGGCTCGACAAGACCGCCCGGCTGATCCGCGATAAGACCGACCGCCCCGGCGCACACTGGACAATCATCGACGCCGAGGACGAACGCGCCCGCGACCTGGCGGTGGGACGGCTGCTGCTGAAACGGTTCGCGGACCAGAAGAAACGCCTCGCGCGGATGACCGCACCCAAGCCGGAGCGCCAACCGCGCCCCTTGCGTCCGTCGGGATTGCGGCGGCTGAGCGCCCTGCCGCTCGATCAGGATTTGTCCGAGAAGGACTACGGCAGCCTGCGCGAGAAATGGCTCGGACGTCTGAACCGCGCCGTGCGCACCGCGCTCGCCGCGCACCGGTCCATTGTGTTCGTTTTTGAGGGCTGGGACGCCGCCGGCAAGGGCGGGGCGATCCGCCGGCTTACGAGTGCGATCGACCCGCGAGACTACAGCGTGATTCCCGTTGCGAAACCGACCTCCGAGGAAAAACACGCGCACTACCTCTGGCGGTTCTGGCGCGACGTGCCGCGCGACGGACGCATGGCGGTTTTCGACCGTTCCTGGTATGGCCGGGTGCTGGTCGAACGGGTGGAAGGGTTTTGCCGGGCCGACGAATGGCGCCGGGCCTACGGAGAGATCAACGACTTCGAGCGCCAGCTCACCGAGCACGGCGGCATCGTGTTGAAATACTGGCTGCACGTCTCGCACACCGAGCAGCTGCGTCGTTTCCGCGAACGCGAGGCGACGCCGCACAAACGGCACAAGCTGAACGACGAGGACTGGCGCAACCGCCGCCAGCGCGCGGCGTATGAAGTCGCCGTGGGCGACATGCTGGCGCTGACCGACACGACGAATGCTCCGTGGCAACTGGTGCCGGCCGACAACAAGCGCTTTGCGCGGCTCGAGGTACTGCGCTCGGCCAGCCGCGCGATCGAGGCGGCGATGGGGCTGTAGGGAGACAATTCCTCGTAGGCGGGTAGCCCGCAGTCCGGTGTTTCAAAATGGAGCCACGAGGACCTCGCCGTGGCCTTTGGCGCAAACCCGCGCGGAGCGCAGGCTGCACCCATGGAAGCCCGCGCGTCTCCAGAAAACAATAAGGGCGGGGTCAGTGCCCCGCCCTGCGGTGAAGGAGATGAATCCTTATGCCTCGACGACGGTCAGGTCAGGATCGAAGGCGACGGTCAGACGGTAAACCTGGCCGGGGCGCATGATCAGCGGGTGATCGCGGACAAAGGTCTGCACGTAGTGCAGCTTGCCGAAGTTGGTCTTGTAGGCCGGGTCGGCGGTGACGGTTTCCGTCTCGGCCCAGTTGGCGTGGAAGTCATCCTTGAGCACCGAGCAACGGTGACCCTGCGCGCCGAGGGCGGGTGAGGTGCCCATGCGGTATTTCGAGTGCGGGGCGCCGATGACGAGGGCCATGCGGAACTTGTCGAGCTGCACCTGGTTTTTGACCGTGTAGGCGAAGTCGCCGGTGATCTTGCTGCCGGTGAAGGTCCACTGGACCTTCACGCTGCCGATGCCGCGGGCGAGTTCTTCCTTGGTGTTGATCAGCTCAGGCTGCTCGTAGCGGAAGTAGAAGGCGTTCTTGAGACCCAAGCCGGTCACACACTTCTGGCCGTAGAAGGAGGGAAGGGTGACGTGGTCGCCGAAGGTCAGCTCGGGCTGCATGATCGGCAGATAGACGTTGTTGGGCCAGTCGAAGACGCCGGGGCCGTGCGGGAAGGCGAGGTTGTCGGCGGTGCAGTCGGTGCCCGAGCTGACGAGCGGAATCTGGACGTGCAGGCCGGATTCGGCGTCGCGGTAGAGGAAGAGGCCCTGTTCCTTGCGGTTGGACTTGTCGAAGATCACGAAGCGGCCGCTGGTGCGGGCCGGCTCGGCCTTGACGTTGTCGGGCATGGAGACGGTCTTCGCGAGGCGCGACCACTGGCAGAGGTAGCGCGCGGCGTCGAAGTTAGCCATGCGGGTTGTATGCGAGGCATAGGCCGTGCGCTCTTCGTCGCGGATGTCGAGGAAGCCGTGCTCCTGATCGAGGTAGGTGTGGAAGAAATAGTAGAAGAGGCGGCGCAGGATGTCGAAATACTTGTTCTTCTGGTCGTCGGGAATCCAACCGTCGCGGAGGCCCTGCAGGATGAGGGTGATGCAGTGCATCTGGCCGTAGGCGCCGCCGGAGCGGCCGTAGGCCCAGCCGAGGCCGTCGGCGCGCACCATATCGGGCATCATCTTGATGTATTTCTCGGCGTAGGTGCGGAGGGTGGGGAGCTTGCGCTCGCGGAGGGCCGAGTTGGCGTGGAGCTGGAGGGCCGAGCGCGTGAACGCCAGGGTCATCACGCCGTAAAGGTTGAAGTGGCCGCCGAAGCCCTTCTCGGCGTCGTCGAAGAAGCCGGAGGAGCTGGTCTGCTCGATGCGCTCGACCATGCGCTCGATAAGCCGCGAGGTCTCATCTTTTTTGGAGAGGCCGAGGCTGTAGCGACAGACGGCCTTGGCGATGTTGAAGGCCTGCCAGTAGTTGTCGTAGTCGCTGCGGGTGAGCAGGAGCTTGTCGAGACGCTCGCGGGTTTCCTCGACCAGGCGTTCCCAGACGGCATTGCGCTTCTTGGAAGGGCCGAAGGAGAGAAGGCCGAGGGCGGCGTAGGCGAGGCCGTTCTCGTGGGCGGGCTCGGTGAAAGCCTGGGCGGTGACGCAGCGGGCCGTGAGGTCGATAAGGTCGTAGCCTTTGAGCGTGGTTTCGCCGGTGGCGCGGTAATACTCGCCAAGGGCGAAGGCGACGTGACCGGGTTCGTCGGAGCGGGAGGTCTCTGATCCGACGGGAGTAACGGTGCCGTCGGCGTTGATGGAATCAAGGTTGTGGGCCAGCATCGAGCGGGCCATGTCGAGACATTGCTCGGAGAAACTATTCATGCGGTAAGCGGGCAGGTTGGCGGTGGGAGAGGGTGACGGGCAAGGGCGAAGTTGGTTACTTCGTGATGAGCTTCAGGAACTCGTCGTTGGTTTTCGTCTTGCTGAGGCGGGTGACCATGGTGTCGGTGGCCTCCTCGATCTTCTGCTGGACGAGGGCGCGGCGGAAGAAGTGGATGCCCTCCAGCTTCTTGGCGTCGATGAGCAGCTCCTCGCGGCGGGTGCCGGAGGACTGGACGTTGACGGCGGGCCAGATGCGCATCTCGGCGGCCTTGCGGTCGAGGACGAGCTCCATGTTGCCGGTGCCCTTGAATTCCTG
>JAUPWC010000202.1 GCA_030916665.1 Verrucomicrobiota bacterium | reverse complement strand
CTCTTCCGATCTGGCGGCGACCACGCCTTGTCCGCCACGCCGCCTGGCCAGTTCCTCAACGGTCCGCTCGCTGCTGGCGAAGTCGTCGATGCCGATCGAGACCATGCGCCGGCTAGCCGGCGCGTCGCCGGAAAACGTCACGACCGGCAGGCCCGCGTCCACGGCCTTGTTGATGGCGTCGGTCAGCTTGTTGGCGTCGGAACAGCTCACGATGATGCCGTCGGCGCCGGACAGCACGAGCTGTTCGATGAAGTCGGCCTGCTTCTGCGCGTCCTCCTCGTTGGGCGTGCGCCAGTCGATCCTGATCGTGATGCCGTGCTTCGCGCCGAGTTCGCGGGCGGCGTCATTGGCCCCGGCGCGGGCGGCCTCGAAGAACTGGTTGCCCTGCGACTTGGCAACCATGCCGAGCGTGTAGCTGTCGTCGGCGCGGGCGGTGGTGGTGAACAGGCACAGGGCAAAGCAGAACAGGCGGGGTAGCATGTCTCGACACCATGTTCGCTTTGGGATCGAGGCCAACCGAAATCCCGCGCGCGGCGGTTTGCATTCATCCCGCCGGTGCTTATCAACAGCGCACCCCATGACCCGTTTCCTACCCCTCCTGCGGCGAGTGCTCCTGCTGGGTTCTCTCGCCGTGATCCGCTCGGTCTTCGCCGACGCCACCCTGCCGCCGCAGCCGTCGCCCCAGAATGTCCCGGCGCCCGGTCCCAAGACCGACGCCCCCTACGCGCCGCGGGCGGTCCTGCCCGGCGGCGTGGTCATCCCGCTTTATCCGGCCGGCTCGCCCTACCTGAAGGCCGACAAGGTCGCCGAGCCCGAGGTTTACCAGAACTGGGGCGCGGGGCTCGTCGGCGCGGTCACGAGCATTCACAATCCCTCCATCGAATTCCACGCGGGCAACGGCCAGCTCAACACCGGAGCGGTCGTCATCCTCGCGGGTGGCGGCGGCCACCGTTCGCTCAACGTCGGCGAGGCCTCGCCGCTCGTGCCGTTCCTCGCCCACCAGGGCGTGAGCAGCGTCATCCTCCGCAACCGCCTGCGCTCCGACGGCTACGAGCCGAAGACCGACGGCGTGAACGACGCCCTCCAGGCCATCAAGCTCGTGCGCACCTACGCGAAGGAATGGAAGCTCGATCCCGCCAAGGTCGGCATCATGGGCTTCTCCGCCGGCGCCGAGCTGGCCATGAACGCCGCACTGCGCTGGGAGGACTTCGACCGCGCCAACGACACGCCAGCCAACCCGCTCGCCAAGGTCTCCTCGCGCCCGGACTTCGTCGGCAGCATTTATCCCGGCCCGTCGCTGTTTTTCCGCGCCGAGGAAAAGCCCGTCATCCCCCGCGCCATGCCGCCGGTGTTCATCGCCTGCGCGGGCCAGGGCGACTGGATTCACGCCTACTGGGCCATCGAGTTCTACGAGGCGCTGCTGATGGACGGCGTGCCAAACATCGAGATGCTGCTCTACGCCCGCGGCCGCCATCCCGGCGACAAGACCGGCCCCGACGAGCCGCCCGCCACCGGCAGCATCAGCAACATGGGCGGCATCCCCTTCGGCACCTGGTCGGCGCGCTACCTCGACTGGTTCCGCGACCTCGGCTTCCTGAACAAACCCGGCGTGGTCACGCAGGCCGCCAAGGACGTAGCCGCGCATCTCGAACGCCAGCCGCGCAGCTTGCGCCCGCCCGCGCCGCCGGCCGCCCCCGCTCCGCCCAAGGCACCCTGAGGGCGGACTTGATCGAGGGTGGAATGCGCTGACCTCAGCGCGTTGCGGCGAAGCCGCCGCGATCCAGCGCCTTGGGGTCAAGTCGCTCCACCTTTCTGCGGCCGAACTCCTCCCTCAGTCCAGCCGCGGGAACAGAAACGTGCCCATCGGCTGAAACACCGGCCCGAAGAAGGTCGGCTTGAGCTTCTGAATATGCACCTGCAGCAGGCGGTGCGTGGTCACATTCTCCAACACGATGATGTATTCGTCGTTCCCGAACTTGCCCGGCTTGATGCGGAGCTGCACGCGACGGTCGCGCACCGAGTAGCCGCTCTCGCGGGTCCAGACCGGGTTCCAGATCTTCTCGCCGTCGCGGTCGAGGAACTCCACCGACAGCGCCTTTTCGTCGTGCGTGATCCGGATCTCGCGCGTCCGCTCCTGCAACAGGCGGGCCATGCCCGGGTTGAACTCCAGGCTGAGCAACGCATGCAGCGAGATCACGTCCGGCGTCGGCTGCCCCTCCGGGATCGACGCAGCCGTGCCGGCGTCATCATAGACGCCGGTCAGGTTTGGCGCTTCAAGCGGCAGGGCGACCTGCGCGGCCGAAAGCCGGAACGCGCCGAATAAAACGGAGACCAGTGCGCAAAAAAGAAGGCGGCGGTGCATAGACATGGGTAACGTCCTCGGCGTCCATTATCGCCGGATTTCGGCGCAATGCCACCCCTTTCCCGCATGCAGGGCGGTTTGCGGCCAAGGTGGAGACCGTGCTCCGCGCGGGCTGGATCGGGACACCTGCGCGGAGCGCCGGCTCCCATCACAGCCGGGTGATCCGGTGGTCAGCCCGCTTGCGGGCGCTTTTCCAGAGCGCACGCCAGCGCGCTGACCCACATGCGCCAGCAACATTCCGCCGCAGGCGATTGTTTGACCGGAACGGCATTTGCGGGAAGGGTGAACGCAGCCACGTTGCGTCCCACTCCATGAAACTCCGCGCCCTTTCCGTCCTGCTGCTCTTCTGGCTGGTCTCTTCCGCCTCCGTCTCCGCCCAGACCCCGACCCAGCAGGAGATCATTTCCGCCTCCTGCCTGATCGCCTTCGGCCGGCCGGCGGAACTCGGCGAGCTCAACGCCCCGCTGCTCGCGAACAAAACCCTCGCGCAGCTCGTGGCGGGGCATCGCGAGGTCCTGAAGAACGATCCGAAATTTCAACGCTTGGTTCACCTTCAAGCCTACGCGGACGCCTACGGTGTTCCCAAGGCCTTGGATCTTGTGACCAAGGGTCTCGGTCACGAACGGGGCCTCACTTACTCCGAGCAGCTGAACCGACACCTGAAAGATCTCACCGCGGCGCCCGACGAATACCGCGTGGTCATCAACCGCGCCTACCAGCTCGTGATCCGCCGCGACGCCTATCCCGAGGAGGTCGCCTACTGGAAGCCCTTCGGCACCCTCCCCTACGTCGTCCTCGTCGGAGCCATCGAAAACTGGGCGTTTCGGAACCAGCCCGGCCTGATGGTCACGACCGGCACGCCGTCCATCGCCGTCAACAGCCGCTTCCTGCGCACCCAGCGCGTGCCGCTCTCTCTCGCCAACGAGGCGCGCGACCTCCTCGGCCTGCCCGTCTGGACCGATGTCGCCCGCCAGCACAACCCCGGCCGCAACATCGTCGCCGTGGGCGCCAAGGACATCGCCAGCGTCGGCGGCGTCCACTTCCTCCTCGCCGGCGGCGGCCCACTGGCCGGGATGTGAGGCAAAGCATGCGTTTGCCTTTAGCGGCGGTCTATGACCGCCGTCGGACACGTTGCGATAATAGACGGCGGT
>JAUPWC010000201.1 GCA_030916665.1 Verrucomicrobiota bacterium | reverse complement strand
GGGGCATTTCAGCAAGCCTGCTTCTGCCCGATTATGTGGGAGCGAGCTTGCTCGCGACTGGTTCGCGTCGCGTGCAAGCACGCTCCCACAACTTCCAACCAAGCCGAAGCAAGCCTCGGGGTATGAGACCCAATGAGGAATCAATCGTTGAAAATCCGGATCCTGTTGCTCTGGCTTTTGCGACTTCCGACGCCGGATGCCAGATTTCACGAGATCCTCGCTGTCTTTTTCGATCCCCGGACACCACGCTTCGACGAAGCGCCTGTGAAATCTCCGTGCGAGGACGATGAATTCCAACCCCTTGGGGCAGGACAGGTTCCTTCATGGCCAAAGTTTGATTGAAATGCCCCGCCCCGGGCGCACAGTGGCGGCGTGGATTCCGACAAGACCGCCAAACTCAGTTTCGAGGCCGCGCTGGCCAAGCTCGAGACCATCGTTGACTCGATGGAATCGGGCGAGGTGCCGCTGGCCGAGCTCCTCGCCAAATACGAGGAGGGCTCCAAGCTCCTCAAGGTGTGCGAAAGCCGCCTGAAGGACGCCGAGCTGAAAATCGAGAAGCTGAAAAAGGCAAAGGACGGCAGCGCCACCTTCGAGGCCTTTGAATCCACCCGCGCGGAGTAACCGCCTGCGGCCCCCACCACGATGAGCAATTCCGCGTCCGTCCCCACCCTCCTTTCCCGCATCGCCGGCCCCGCCGACGTCAAGTCCCTCGCGCCCGAGCAACTCCCGCAGCTCGCCCAGGAAATCCGCGACGAGCTGATCGAGGTCACTTCGCGCAACGGCGGCCATATCGGCCCCAACCTCGGCGTGGTCGAGCTGACGATCGCGCTGCACCGCGTGTTCAGCTCGCCGGACGACCAGTTCGTGTTCGACGTCGCCCACCAGGGCTACGTGCACAAGCTCCTCACCGGCCGTGGCGGCGAATTCTTCTCCAAGCTGCGCAAGACCGGCGGCGCCTCGGGCTTCCTCTACCGCAGCGAAAGCGCGCACGACGCCTTTGGCGCGGGCCACGCCGGCACCGCCCTCTCCGCCGCCCTTGGCATGGCCACGGCCCGCGACCTGCGCAACTCGCCGGAGCACGTCGTCGCGGTGTGCGGCGACGCCGCCTTCACCTGCGGCGTCACGCTCGAGGCGCTCAACAACGTCGTCTCCTCGACCAAGCGCCTCATCGTCATCCTCAACGACAACGAGTGGTCCATCGCCAAGAACGTCGGCGCCATCGCCAGCTACCTCAACAAGCTGAGCACCAACCCGACCTACAACAAGATGCACCACGACGTGGAGAGCTTCTTCAAGAGCTTCCCCGCCGGCGTGGAGATGAACCGGGTCTACAACAAGTGGAAGCGCGAGACGAAGGACTTCTTCGTCGAGTCTTCGCTGTTCGAAAAGTTCGGCCTGCGCTACCTCGGCCCCGTGGACGGCCACAACCTCGACGCCCTGGTCAAAAACCTGGAGTTCGCGAAGCATTGCGATGTGCCCGTGCTCATCCACGTGCAGACCAAGAAGGGCAAGGGCCTCGACGCCGCCCTCGCCCACCCTGAGAAATTCCACGGCGCCAGTCCCTTCGATCCCGACACCGGCGAGAGCGTCAAGGCCATCCCCGGCACGCCGCCGAATTACCAGGACGTCTTCGGCTCCGCCCTTTCCCGCTTCGCGCGCGCCAACCCCAAGGTGCTCGGCATCACCGGCGCCATGCCCAGCGGCACCGGGCTCTCGCAGCTCGCCAAGGAAGTGCCGGCCCAGTTCTTCGACGTCGGCATCGCCGAGGAACACGCCGTGCTCTTCGCCGCCGGCCTCGCGACCAAGGGCTTCCGCCCGGTCTGCGCGATCTACTCCACCTTCCTCCAGCGCGCCTACGACATGGTGATCCACGACATCGCGCTGCAGAACCTGCCCGTAACCTTCTGCATGGACCGCGCCGGCCTCTCGCCCAACGACGGCCCCACGCACCACGGCCTCTTCGACGTCAGCTACCTCCGCTGCGTGCCCAACGCCACCGTCATGCAGCCCAAGGACGAGGACGAACTCGTGGACATGCTCCACACGAGCCTGCACCTGCCCGGCCCCGGCTTCATCCGCTACCCGCGCGGCGCCGGCACCGGTGCGCCGGTCAAGCACGAGCCCGCTCTCATTCCGGTTGGTCAGGCCGAAACGCTGAAAGTCGGCACCAACGTCATCATCTGGGCCCTCGGCTCGATGGTGCCCGACGCCCTCAAGCTCGCCCAGCGCCTCGAACGCGAGGAGCACATCTCCGTCGGCGTCGTCAACGCCCGCTTCGTCAAGCCCCTCGACCGCACGCTTCTGCTCAGCCAGGCCGCCGTGGTCCCGCTGCTCGTGACGATGGAGGACAACGTCCTCGCCGGCGGTTTCGGCAGCGCGGTGCTCGAGGCGTTGCAGGAAGCGCACTGTCCCACGCCCGTCGAGCGCATCGGCTGGCCCGACAAGTTCGTCGAGCACGGCAGCAGCGTGGAGATCCTCCGCGGCAAATAAGGCCTCGCCCCCGACGACATCTTCGCCC
>JAUPWC010000200.1 GCA_030916665.1 Verrucomicrobiota bacterium | reverse complement strand
GTCGCCCATGCCGACGGTTTCGCAATTTTTGCGGAGGCCGGTCCTCGCGGAAGGCGTAGAATACGGGTATGAAAGCACGATCCTACCCCGTCGTTCTTTCGCTGGCCTGCGGCCTGGCCGCCGGGTCCGCCGCGCTGGCCGCCGATGCGGCCGGCCCCACGCACCATGCCTTTGTCGATCCCGCCGATCCGACCGTGGCGGAAATCCGGAGCATCGGCGAACGCGCCCTCGACCATTGCGGCACCGCCCTGATCCTGGAGGTGCGCCGCGTGCTGACCACGAACTCCGCGGCTCTCGCCATCGGCAAGCTGCACCTCAAGGACTACAAGCTCCCGGCCGCCGCGCCCGGCAAGCCGGCCGTCACCGCCATCCGCCGCACCGGCCTGCAGGTGCGCAATCCGGCCAACGCCCCCGACGCAGCCGACCTTGCCGCGCTCGAACGCATCCAGGCCCAGCTCGAAAGCGGCGACGAGGTCTCCAAGGTCCTGGTGCAGCGCGTCACCCTCCCGGGCCAACCGCCGGAATGGCGCGTCTATCGCCCGCTCGTCACGCTGAAGCAATGCCTCGACTGCCACGGCTCGCCCGAGACGCTCGCGCCCGGCGTGGCCGACACGCTGAAAATTTTCTATCCCGCCGACCAGGCGCTGAATTTCCGCACGGGCTCTTGGCGCGGCCTGATCCGCGCCTCGGTCTCCGAAGCTGCGCCCAAGCCTTGACTGCTCCCGCCCACCCGATCCCGGTCCGTCCCGATCCTTCTCGCTCCACCGTGTGCCAGCCCTGCTCCGAGGCCTGCGCGGCCTTTCATGCGATCGGCCGGGACCGTTGGTCCGACCACGGCCTCTGCTTGAATCCGCTCTCGTCGATCAGCGGCTACCCGGTGCTCATCGGCCGCGACTGCGCCCTCTACCGCGTGCGGGGCGCGACGGACTTCACTCGCGGGGATTGAGGACAGCGGTGGAACCTGCGCTCCGCGCAGGTTGGTTCGATCAAGCCCGCGCGGAGCGCGGGCTCCACCTGGCGCTTCCCACGACAATCGTCACCCGCGCCAACTGAACAGCCGCGCGGCCTGAATCACGCAGACGCAGTCCTCGCCGTCTTCCGTGTGCAGCCAGTGCAGATCGAGCTCGGGGAAGGCGCGGTCCATCGCGGCGCGCAGGCCGCCGACCTCGAGGGTCACGAGGCCGTGCGGCTGCAGGCGGTCGCGGGCCTGACGCAGCAGCTTGCGGATGATGTCGAGCCCGTCGCGACCGCCGTCGAGCGCCATGCGGGGCTCCTTCGTGAATTCCTCCGGCAGGCCGCGCAGCTCGCGCGTCGGCACGTAGGGCGGGTTGGAGAGGATGAGGTCGTATTTCACCGGCGGCACGGCGTCGAAGACGTCGGAGCGGTGCAGTTTCACGCGCTTCGCGAGGCCGTGCGTGGCGAGGTTGAATTTCGCCACGGCCGCCGCGTCGGGCGAGAGTTCGACGGCGTCCACCTTCGCGCCGGGGAACTGGTGCGCGAGCAGAATGGCAAGGCAACCCGAGCCCGTGCAGACGTCCACGGCGCGCTTGACGGGTTTCGCGGGCGGGGTCGCCCGCGCTCCATCTTTGCTGGAGCCACGGCGACCTCGCCGTGGGACGTGAGCGTTGCCCTCCACCAGCTCAGCGATCTGCGGCAGCAGCTCGAGAAAGTAGGAACGCGGGATGATGACGCGTTCGTCCACGTAGAAGCGGTGTTCGCCGAGGAAGGCCTCGCGCGTGAGGTAGGCGGCGGGCACGCGGTCCTCCAGCCGGCGGCGGAAAACCTCGGCGACCTTGGCGGCTTCGTCGGGCGTGAGCTTGCGCTTCAGCACCGCCGGCCGGCTGTCGAGCGGCAGGCCGAGCGTGTGCAGCAGCAGGTAAAGCGCTTCGTCGTGGGCGTTCACCGCCACCTGCCCGAGCGCGACCTTGTGCCGCGCGTATGCGCGAATCGCCCATTGCAGATATTCGCCGAGCGCCTGGGGCTTCGCGGGCATGGGTCAGTTTTTTTTCGGCCGATGCTCGGCGCAGTAGCAACGGTCGTCGTCCGAGTAACGAAACTCTTCCCTCGGGTGCGTGCGGTCGTTCTTGCCGCAGACCACGCAGGTGTGCCGCGGCTCGTCGTTGTCGCGGGCCGCGGCCTGACGCGCCTGATGCTCCATGCGACGTCGGCCGGTCTTCATCCGCTGGATGATCTCGCCGGTGAAAAACACGAGGAAGTTGCCCACGGCCGCCAGCACCGCCAGCCGCACGGACCAGTCGCCGGTGGCAAACTCGTAGCCGTAGAGCAGCCACTGGATCAGCGCGAGCCACTTGATCTTCACCGGCAAAATGAAGAACAGCAGCATCTCGAAATCAGGGTTCAGGAACGCAAAGGCCAGGAAGACGCTGCCGGCGAGGAAGAGGTTGGTCGCCAAATGATACGGGGTCAGGAATGCCACCCCCACCGTCAGGATCCAGCCGATGAAGAGGAAGAGGTTGTAGCGAAACACCCCCCAATGCTGCTCGAGCGCGGAGCCCATCATGTAGAACAGATACCAGGCGAAGGCCAGGAACATGGCGTCGAACGACCCGAAGTTGGCGAGGTTCGCCGGCGGCACGAACAGAAAGGTCACGACCCGCCAAGCCTGCCCTTCCAGCACCAGCGCCGGCATCAGGGCGATCTGTCGCAGGATGTCCGGCCGGCCGAACAACGCCAGAGTCAGCACGATCACCTGCGCCGCGACGAGGTAGAGGGAGAGATTGGGGATGGCGAAGCGGCCGAAGGCGCGCTCCAGGCGGTTGAGGAAACCCATGTCGGGTTACTTTGCGGCGGCGGCCGCCAGTTCGTCCAGCAAAGTCTGCTTCTGCTTCTGGAGCGGGGCTTCGGTGACGGTGATGAGCAGGGCGCGCGCGTGGTCGCGGCGGCCGAGCTTGCCGAGCACGTTGGCGGCGTGCAGGCGCATCGTCTGCTGCTCGAGGCCGGGCGCGGCCTTCTCCTCCAGCGCGCCCCAGGCTTTCAGGGCGTCGTCCCAGCGCGGCGTCTCCAAATCGTAGTAGGCCTCGGCGGCGCGGTAGGCGAAGGCCATCCTGTCGGGCGCGAGCTGCGCGGCGCGCTGGAAGGCTTCCAGCATGGACTCGTCGAGCTTGGCGCGGGTGAAGCTGCCCGTGCTGATCAGTTCGTCGCGCGCCTCGGTGAGCAGCTTGCCGAGATGGTAGTGGTAAACCGGCTCGTTGGGCTCGAGCTTGATGGCGGCGGTGATCCACGGCAGGGCCTCGGCGGGTTTGCCATCCTCGGCGAGCAGGCGGCCGATCTCGTTTTTCACCATCGGAATCTCGCCGTCGAGCTGGTTGGCCTTGAGCAGAATGCCGACCGCGGCGCGGTTCATGCCCACTTGGCCGAGCAGCTGGCCGTAGGCGGCGTGCCCGGCGGCGAACTCGGGGTTCTTCTGGATCAGCACGTCGTAGCTGTTGATGACCGACTGGAGTTCGCCGCGCAGCCACGCCTCGTCGAGGTTGTCCTTCTCGGCCTCGGCCCGGGCGAAGATGTTCTTCTGGCGGCCGACAATCTCCTTGAGGGTGCGCTCGGCAAAGGTCTCGGCGGCATGGCTGGTGAGACCCAGCAACAACAGGCAAACCGCGGCAACGGAACGGACGGGGGAAGACATTGCCCTAACGACACGCCGGAACCCGATGCGTTCAAGGCTTTACGCGGCGTCTAATCCTGCGCGGACGCAGGAGTGATAAGCCTGCAAGTTGTAAAATTCACCGGATCGGCACACGCACACTGGCGCTGTCTGTGCTAATATGAGTCCAGTCGCAGGGCCGCCGTCCGCCAAGGTGGCGACCGGGCGCAGTTCCTTTCCCTGTTCTTTGAATTTCGGTCGCGACCGGCGTGAGGCTGCCGGCAGCGACCTGGTTTATGTTGATGTGCAATTATTTGCTTCTGTCGGGCCACCGGGCTGGCTGTGAAACCGTGCCCCTGGCGTTGCCCCATAGCAGACTTTTGCCGCCTGCGGCCGATTAACGGGCCGGAGGTGGCAGAACGGGACACCCAGCCTGCGGTCATTCCGGCCGGTGGCCGTGTCCTGCCTGAACAGAAAAAAGCCTCCGCCTCGCGCGGAGATAAAAGCCATGAACATCAAATCCAAACTGACCCTCAGCCTCGGTCTGCTCCTGGCTCCGCTTGCCCTCAAGGCGGCGGATGCCACGGAGACGGCCTATGTCGAGTCCTACCGCAATCGCGCCGACGGCCCGATTCCCACCTCGGTAATTAAGCCCGATGTGAGCTATCGTTTCGCCGGCCAACAGGTGGTCCTCGAGTTCGTCGTCGATGCGACGGGCAAGCCGACCGAAATCAAGGCGGTGACGCCCGGCGTGGATACCCAGCTGGTGAACACGGTCGCCGAAGCCGTGGCGCGGTGGAAGTTTTCCCCCGCCCTCGTCGACGGCAAACCTGTCGCCCGCAAGGTCGCGCTACCGGTAAACATTGTCGCCCATCTCGACCGTGCCTCCCGTTACGCGTTCAACTAAACCATAAAGCAAACAACCTGGGCCGTCCTTCGCGCAAGCGGAGGGCGGCCCAGTCATTTTCGGATTTCGTGTTTCCGCTGTAGCGGCGGTCTATGACCGCCGACGCGGGCGGAACCGGCGGTCACAGACCGCCGCTACAACCAAACCTGTCAGGAGACTTTCCGATCTCCCGTTTTGTTTCTGGCGTCGCGCCATCGCGCGTTAACGTGAATGGCATGACGCCGCGCCCCGACCCCGCTCTCGCACCCGCCCCGGGCCGCGGCACCGCGCTGAACCCGGCCAACCGCTTCGAGCCGCTCACCGCCGAGGCCGATCCCGACTACGGCGAGTTCGACGAACATGGCGTGCCCGTCGAACGTCCGCACCCGCGCACGCAGTTCTACGAGGACGCCACCGAGACGATCCTCAACCGCTACGACAGCCCCGACCTCGGTGCCGGCTGGAGCCTCAACGCCTACCGCGGCTGCGAACACGGCTGCGCCTACTGCTTCGCGCGGCCCTTCCACGAATACCTCGGCTGGAGCAGCGGCCTCGACTTCGAGACGCGCATCCTCGTGAAGACGCGCGCACCCGCGTTGCTTCGCGCCGAACTCTCGTCGCGCAAATGGCGGCCCGAGCCCATCGGCATGAGCGGCGTCACCGACTGCTACCAGCCCGCCGAGCGGCGCTTCCGGATCACACGCGCCTGCCTCAAGGTGATGGCCGAGTTTCGCCAGCCCGTCGGCATCATCACCAAGAATTTCCTCGTCACCCGCGACCTCGACCTGCTCGCCCAGCTCGCGCGCCACGACTGCGCGATGGTTTACGTGAGCGTCACCACCCTCGACGCCGAGCTCGCGGGCAAACTCGAACCCCGCGCCGCCCGGCCCGAGCATCGCCTGCGTGCGATCCGCCTGCTCGCCGCTGCCGGCGTGCCCGTTGGCGTCATGGTCGCGCCCATCATCCCCGGCCTCACCGACCACGAGGTCCCGGCCATCCTCGACGCCGTGGCCGCCGCCGGAGCGAGACGTGCCAACTACGTCGTGCTGCGCCTGCCCTACGCCGTGAAGGACGTGTTTCTCGCCTGGCTCGACACCCATGCGCCGTCGAAGAAAGACCGCGTGGTCGCCCGCCTCCGCGAGCTGCGCGGCGGCAAACTCTACGACGCCAGCTTCGGCGCACGCATGCGCGGCGAGGGTATCTTCGCCGAGCAGATCAAACA
The DNA here is from genome assembly GCA_030916665.1 of Verrucomicrobiota bacterium. Classification (GTDB taxonomy): domain Bacteria; phylum Verrucomicrobiota; class Verrucomicrobiia; order Opitutales; family Opitutaceae; genus Lacunisphaera. Next base: position 1,178 of record JAUPWC010000200.1, on the reverse strand, counting down.
GCTCTTCGCGGTTTCCGCCCGCCGCGCCGGCCTCAACCGCGACGACATCCGGCTCTCCACCGCCCATTTCCGCCGCCCCGACGGCGTGCAGTTGGAATTGTTGTAATCGGCTGTCCTCCCCGCAATTGGGGCCAGGACGCCCTCGCTCCGGCGGTTTTTGCCTCGAAGAGCCTTCGGAGAAAAATCTTGCCCCGTCCCAGATTAGCGGGCTTCTTCGCGTTCTCGAATGAAACTCCACCATCATCACCACCCCGTTTGACGCCTTCCCGGCGCGGGAAGGCCACGATGTGCCTTCCTGGGTGATGAAACGACTTTCCCGAAACCCCGGCTGGCATGTCCCGCCGGGGTTTTTAATGTCCCGGCATAAGGCCGCCCCGCGCTTGGCTCTCCGACTCCCTCCCTTTTCACTCTCCCTTTCACCTTTTACTTTCCGCCCATGCCTCCCGCCAACCTTCCCAAAGACCGCCTCCGTCTCGCCGTGCAAAAGAGCGGTCGCCTGCACACCGATTCCATGGACCTGCTCAAGGCCTGCGGCATCAAGATCAAGTCGCCCAAGGAGAAGCTCCTCCTCCACGCCGACAACTTCCCGCTGGATCTCCTCTTCGTGCGCGACGACGACATCCCGCAACTCGTCATGGATGGCGTGTGCGACCTCGGCATCGTCGGCCAGAACGTCCTTGAGGAATCCGCCCTCGAACGCGGCACGGCCCACGCCTACGTCGCCGAGCGCGTGCTCGACTTCGGCGGCTGCCGCCTCGCCATCGCCCTCCCCGAGGAACGCCCCTACGCCGGCATCAAGGATCTCGCCGGCCTGCGCATCGCGACCTCCTACCCGCAGCTGACCAAGCGCTACCTCGCCCAACAGGGCGTGTCAGCCGAGGTCGTTACGCTCAGCGGCTCCGTCGAGATCGCCCCGCGCCTCGGCCTCGCCGACGTCATCTGCGACCTCGTCTCCAGCGGCTCCACCCTCGAGGCCAACAAGCTCCGCGCCGTCGAGACCATCTTCAAGAGCACCGCCGCCCTCATCCGCAACGCGCGCCCGCTCAACACCGAGAAGGCGCACGCCCTCGAGATCGTCCTCCGCCGCCTCGACGGCGTGCAGGGCGACCTTCGTGTCGGCGCCGGCGAGCGGCAGGAGGGTGGGATTTTCCGAGCCCGGCAGGAGCCTCTTGATCTGC
>JAUPWC010000199.1 GCA_030916665.1 Verrucomicrobiota bacterium | reverse complement strand
GGCCGGGTGTTCTTTTGCAACAGCGGCGCCGAGGCCAATGAGGGTCTCATCAAGCTCGCGCGGCTCCACGGCATGAAGAAGGCCGGCGAAGAAGGGAAGTGCATCAAGATCATCTGCGCCAAGCACGCCTTCCACGGCCGCACCTTTGGCGGCATGAGCGCCACCCCGCAGGAGAAAATCCAGAAGGGCTTCCGTCCGCTCGTGCCCGGCTTCGCCTTTGGCGAGATCAACAACCTCCAGAGTTTCGTGGACCTCGTGGATGCGGACACCGCCGCGATCTTCGTCGAGACCGTGCAAGGGGAGGGTGGCGTCAATCCCTGCACCGACGAATTTCTCTGGGGCCTGCGCAAGCTGTGCGACCAGCACAACCTGCTACTGATGCTCGACGAGGTGCAGTGCGGCCTCGGGCGCACGGGCACGTTCTACGCCTTCCAGGCCTCTGGCATCCGGGCCGACGCGGTCGGCATGGCCAAGGGCATCGCCGGCGGTTATCCGATGGGCGCCATCTGGACCGCCGAGAAACACGCCGAGCTCTTCACGCCCGGCACGCACGGCTCGACCTTCGGCGGCACGCCGCTGGCCTGCGCCGCCGCGCTCGCCGTGCTCGATGTGATGGAGCGCGAGCATCTGCTCGAAAAAGTCCGCACGCTCGGCGCCGCGTGGAAGTCCGAGCTCGAAAAGCTCATCACCGAATTCCCGAAGCACCTGCGCGCGGTCACCGGCCGCGGCTACATGCTCGGTCTGGCGATGCACAGCGACCCCGCGCCGTATCTCGCCGCCCTGCGCGAGGCGGGCCTGCTCGCGCCGTCTGCCGGCGGCAACACCGTGCGCCTCTTGCCTCCGCTCATTGCCACCAAGGCCGACCTCGACCGCGCCACGGCCATCATCCGCGGCGTGCTGGCCGCCCAGAAGTGAGGACCCAACCATGCGGCACTTTCTCAAGGAAACCGATTTCTCCCGCGCCGAGGTGGCGAAGCTCTTCACGCGCGCCCGCGAGCTGAAGAAGAAGCGCGGCAGGCACGGCAACCCGCTCGCCGGGCAGACCTGGGCGATGATCTTCTCGAAATCGAGCACGCGCACCCGCGTATCGTTCGAGGTCGCCGTCCACGAACTCGGCGGCAATCCGCTTTTCCTCAACACGAACGACATCCAGATCGGCCGGGGCGAGACGATCTCCGACACGGCCAAGGTCCTGTCGCGTTTCGTGCATGGCCTGATCGTGCGCACCTACGCCCATTCGGACCTCGAGGAGCTCGCCGCGCACGGCGGACTGTCGGTCATCAACGCGCTGACCGATTACCTTCACCCGTGCCAGATCTACACCGACGCCTTCACCGCGGCCGAGCGCTGGGCCGGGCCGCGGGGCGATCTCCTGTCAGCGCTGCGTGGCCGAAAAATCGCCTTTCTCGGCGACACGCGTTTCAACATGGCCAACTCGTGGATTCTTGGCGCGCATCTCTTTGGCATGAAGGTCGCGCTCGCCGGACCCAAGGGCTACGAGCCGGGTGCGACAATTGTCGCTGAGGCCATGGCAACGGGGGCGGAGTTTGATTTCACCACCGATCCCTACGAGGCCGTGGCCGGCGCCGACATCGTCTACACCGATGTCTGGACCAGCATGGGCCAGGAACAGGAGAAGACGAAACGTCAGAAGCTCCTCCAGCCCTACCAGGTGAACGGGAAGCTCTTCGCCGCCGCGAAGAAGGATGCGCTCTTCATGCACTGTCTGCCTGCCCATGCCGGCGAGGAAGTCACGCAGGAGGTCCTCGACAACCCCCGTTGCATCATCTTCGACGAGGCCGAGAACCGTCTGCACATGCAGAAGGCCATTCTCGAGAAGCTCTCCTCCTGAAGCACCCGGCCCAGCCTTCGGGAGCCTATTCCTGTAGGATGTAACTGACCCGGTTGGCCGCGACTTTCCGGAACATGCCGGTGGTCAGGTTACCGTCGTCGATCTTGGCGTCGATTTCCTGCAGCTGGGCGTCCGTTACGGTGAAGTTTGAGATCGAAACACCGGCGGTGAACGCCGCGTTGCTGAAGTCCCAGTTCCAGCGCCCGCCCAGAGAGGTGCGCGGAGCAGTCCAAGAATCCGTCTTGAAATCGCCGCTCATCCCGACGGGCACTACGCCCGCTGCCGCGTTGGGTGGCCACGACCCGTTCTGCGTGTTGTAAACTTCGAAGGCTTGGGCAAAAATGCGAAAATCATTCACCGCCCGGGCATTCTGACTGGCGCGCTGGTTGCGTTGAAACGCGGGGATCGCCAAGGCCGCCAGCAAACCGATGATCACCACCACCACCATGATCTCGACCAGTGTAAACCCACCTTGGGGGAAGCGATGGAGCCGTTGGGGGGCGCGGTGCATAGAGCCGAACGGAAGCATCCAACTAATCCCGACAAAAGCAATCCTGCTGACAGGCATTAGGGCGTAATATGCGCTTTTTTACTTTGCCCGTTCCCAAGGGCGCGGCCAACACTGCGCGCTTACCATGAAGATCGTTCTCGCATACTCTGGCGGCCTCGACACCTCGGTCATCGTCAAGTGGCTCAAGGAAACCTACGACGCAGAAATCGTCACTTTCGCGGCCGACATCGGCCAGGAGGAGGAGCTTAAGGGCCTGCCGGCCAAGGCGAAGAAGACCGGCGCCTCGAAGCACTACACGCTCGACCTCACCGAAGAATTCGCGCGCGACTTCATCTACCCGATGATCCGCGCCAACGCGATCTACGAGGGCCAGTATTACCTCGGCACCTCCATCGCCCGCCCGCTCATCGCCAAGGCCCAGGTCGAAATCGCCAGGAAGGAAAAGGCCGACACCGTCGCCCATGGCGCCACCGGCAAGGGCAACGACCAGTGCCGTTTCGAGCTGACCTACATGGCGATGAATCCGCGCCTCACGATCCTCGCGCCGTGGAAGATCGAGAAGTTCCGCGAGGAATTCCCCGGCCGCGCCGAGATGATCGCCTACTGCCAGGAGCACAAGATCCCTGTCGAGGCCTCGCTCAAGAAGCCGTATTCGATGGATCGCAACCTCCTGCACATTTCCTACGAGGCCGGCATCCTCGAGGACCCGTGGTTCGACCCGACCACAAAGGAGAACAAGGGCATGTTCAAGCTCTCCGTCTCGCCCGAGGACGCCCCGAACAAGGCCGAATACGTCGAACTCGATTTCGACAAGGGCGATTGCGTCGCCGTGAACGGCAAGAAGCTCTCGCCCGCCGGTGTGCTCAAGGCGCTCAACAAGCTCGGCGGCAAGCACGGCATCGGCCGCGTGGACCTCGTCGAGAACCGTTTCGTCGGCATGAAGTCCCGCGGCGTCTATGAGACCCCGGGCGGCACCATCCTCATGCAGGCCCACCGTCAGGTGGAATCGCTCACGATGGACCGCGAGGTCATGCACCTGCGCGACTCGCTCATTCCGAAATACGCCGAGCTGGTTTACTACGGGTTCTGGTT
>JAUPWC010000198.1 GCA_030916665.1 Verrucomicrobiota bacterium | reverse complement strand
GGGATTCTTGGGGACTGGGACCGGCGGCGGCGCCAGGGGCCTGGGGGACGGGCACCGGCTGCGGTTCCCCAAATGGGGCTGGCCATGGGAAACGTTTCAACATCTCTCTTCATTTATTTTCAGTTATCTCATGAAAATTGTTTCATTACCTCCCCGTTTGGTCCTGTGCGCCCACACTTGGTCGCTGGTCGGCCACCCCGCCCCGCGCCGGGAATGGTCGCTCGATCGCAAGCTGGCGGCCATCAAGGCCGCAGGTTTCGACGGCGTGGCCGCCTTCATCAATGCCGACATCGCCGCCGGTGCCCGGCGGCACGGACTGAAATTGCTCAGCGGTTTTGACTGCAGCGATCTGCCGACGGTCACCCGGCGCCTCGAAGAGCAGCGAAAATTCGGCGCACACTTCATCAACATCCAGCTGTTGAACCACGACACCCCGCCCGCCCGCGCCGCCGCCATGGCCGTGCGCCTGATCCGGCTTTCCCGACGTCTCGGGCTCGGCGTGCACATCGAGACCCATCGCGACACCTCCACGGAAACTCCGGAGAAATTCACCGAGATCGCCCGGCGCTACCGTCGGACCACGGACGAAACGATGCCCGTGACCTGGGACCACTCGCATTTCGCCGTCTCAAAGCACGTGCTGCCCAAGGACTATGCGGCGCGCCTGCTGGCCTGGCCCCGCGAAATCCAGCGCTCGCAGCTGTTTCACCTGCGCCCCTTCAACAGCCAGCACTGCCAGGTGCCCGTGACCAACGGCCGCGGACGCCTCACGCCCGAGTTCGCGGACTACCTCGCCTTCGTGGAAGAGCTGTTCGTGCTCTGGCTGCGCGGCCCGCAGCCCGGCGGCGAGCTCTGGGCCTGCCCTGAAATGGGGATGACCCACGGCTACAACATTAGCATCCATCCCCCAGTCTGGCCTGATGTCATCCGCTGCCGCCGCGAACTGCTGGGCGCCTGGCGGCGCGCCCTGCGCCGGGCTGACGGGACGACCTGGCGGCGCCATTCCCGGTGACTCTTTCGCCCATGAATGTTGCCGAATTATGCAGGATCCGCCCCGGCCGCTCGCTGCTGCAGAACAGCCTCTGGCATTGGGAGCCTGCCCGGAACTCCCTGACCTGGAACCGCACGGCCGCGTCGAGCTAGGCCGTTTCGCTGGACCCGGCGTAGTGCGCACCATCCACCTCACGCTCAACATCGCGGGCGGCGACCGCGCCCTGCTGGCCCGCGGGGTTTTTCTCGAGGTGCACTATGACGGGCTGCCCTTTGTTTCGGTGCGCGCGCCGGTCGGGGTATTTTTTCTGCGACTCCTTCGGGAGCCAGCCCCGGCATTTCGCCAGCCTGGTGATGGCCAAGCGGCCGACCAATTCGCTGTTCTGCTACACTGCCCATGCCATTTCGCCAGGGCATCGAGCTCGCGCTCGTGAACACCATCCACCGGAAGGTCGAGGGTTACGCTTACGTGACCGCGGAGATCCTGCCGGCCTGGGAGGAGGACACCGCCTACTTTCACGCGCGGTGGTTTGACCGAACGGTGAACCTGCCCGACCACGAGGTGCTGCTGCTCGACACCCGCGGTCGCGGCCATTTCCTCGGCTGTCATCTCACGGCCGTGAGCCGGTGCCCGCATTTCGCCGGCAAGCAGGGCATCTGCGAGGGCAACGACGAGTTCCGCGTCGATGGCGCCGCGGATCCAGCCTGCAACTACCTCGGCACGGAGGATTTCTTCGGCTTCAGCTGGAGCTGGAACCAGGTCTGGGCGGACAGCCATTCCGGCACCACCTACCTCGCCGATGACAACGGCGAGACGAGCTTGGCCTGCGACCGGTTTCTCCTCAACGCCCCAGTGCGCTTCACCCAGTCGCTGCGGGCGCGAATCAATTACCGGGACGAGATCAACAACGCGCACCTGCGCTCGGCCCGGGCCGAGCGCAACGGACAGGTGCGCTTCGGCATCGTCAGCTACTGGTATCAGGATGTGCCGGTGGATGCGCTCACCGGGTGAGGCAAGGGCCGGCGCTACGGGGCGATCACCGTTTTATGCTGCACCGTGGCGGAGTTGAAATCCAACACCACGCGCTCCGGGCCGTATTGCAGCGTGATCACGCCGGTGTTGCGCCGGGCGTTCATCCACGGCCCCTCGAACAGCGGCCACTGGTCGAGCCGCGCGGCGACGCTGTCGACGATTCGCGCGCCGCGATGGGTGAATTGGATCCGGTGCCCCCGGGTGTTTGTGTAGGCCGCCGTGAGCGTGCGCTCGTCGAAGGCCGGCCGGAGCTGGAGCACGCGGGCACAAAACGCGTCGAAATCCTTCTCCTCTCGCGCCGGGACCGCCTCGAGAATCACGGCTGCTTTCGGATGCTGCAGCGTCAGGCGGTCGTGGTCCTGTTCGCCGTGCCAGGTGCCTGGCACGCTGGTCCACACGGCAAAGAAAATCCCGTCAGCCCGCGCGAGAATCCACCCTTCGGCTTCGCGCCGCTCCGCGATCACGTGGGGGAAAAATCCGTTCACATGCGGCCGGGCCGCGTCGGGCGGCAGGTCGTAGAGGGCGATGACCGTGTTCTCATGCTGGAACACATCTTCGTGCGGCGAGCCCTCGATCCACTTGTTCGGATCGGCATAATAGGGCCGCTGCCGCACGATGTCGGGCAGGATGAGGTCGATCGTGGACGGAAAATAGCGGATCAGCTGCCGGGCGGAGTAGGACGGGTTGATGAAGAAGCAGGTCGCGCCGTCCTTGGGCGAAACCCAGGTCAGGTCCCAGCGGTGGTTTTCGACGTCCGTCAGGTCGCCCCAGGACGAGCCCACGGAGAACCCGGGCGCGACGTAGGTGTATTTCCAGGTCGGTTCACCATAGGCAATGCCCGGGCCGCGCCGGGGCGCCTTGAGCTCCCGCAACACATAGGGGCGGGTGCGGTCGGTCGCGATGCGGCCGATCATCGGCAGGCACTCGAAGGCCTGGAGCGCAGCGAGGGTGAGGTAGTAGTTCTCGGCGAGATCGTGGCGCAGCGGTGCGCCGCCGAAGAAAAGCCGGCCGAACTGTGTCGCCGCGCCGGTGTGCTCGCGCGTGTGCAGGACCTGGTCGTATTTTTCGCGGCTGTGCGCACCGACCCAGGCGCCCTCGAGATATTCGGTCGCCCATTCGGCGAGCAGCACCTGGAGCACCATCCACGCCTTCTTCCGCAATCCCTCGTCCCGGGCATACTCGTGGATGCTGGCGAGACAAAGGAGGTAGAGATGGTGGTAGTTGGGAGAGTCATATTCATACATGCCCTGGGCGACGGTGCTGTCCATCCAGCGCTCGATCCAGGCGGCCGCGTCCTGCTGCGAACGTACCGGCGTGGAGCCGTCGGCCAGCGCCGGCCCCTCCGGCCAGGTCTGCCCGAAGAGGTAGCGGGCGGTGCGGAACTGCAGCATGTGGTTGTCGGTGAAACCGAAGTCCGTCGTGAAGCTCGCGGCCAGGCGGAGGCGGATTTTCTCCACCAACTGGGCCGGGAGCTTCGGCCCGAGACGCAGCACGGCATCCATGAACGCGTAGGTCTCGAAGCTGCCCCAGAAAGGGCCGGGGTCGACGACCGCCTCCTCCAGATAGCGCAGGCCCGTCGCGGCATCGACGCCCGTGGCCACCTTCAGCACCCCGAGGTAGATCCGCTTGCGCGAGTCCGTGCCCGGCTGCCACGTCTGCCGGGCCATGGTCACGCGGGTCTCCGCGCAGCGGGCCTGGAACTGCGCGCGGTAGGCGGCATCGTCGGGATACAGTCCCTGCGCCCGGAGCGGAGTGCCGTTGGCCAGGGCGGCGGCAAGGGCGAGCACGGAACCGAGCAGGGAAGGAAACGCTGCGGGAATTTTCATGGGAGGCAACGAGACCGCACGAGCGCGGCGCGGCAACCAATGCCGGGACGAAACCGGGTGTCAATGGCCGGAACTGAAATCGCGACCCGGCGGAAAGACTCCGGGCCGCCAGGCCGAAACCACTGCCTGAGCGATAGTGAGCGTTCTGAGCGCAATTGAACTTTGGCTTCGCCACCGTCCGGAGCCCCCGGCAGGTTGCCCCCATGCTGCATGTCGAACGCCACCGCCAGATCCTGCGCCTGCTGGCGGAGCGGGGCCGGCTGACCGTGGGTGAGATTCGTTCCCGGCTGGGCGTCTCGGGCGCCACCGCCCGTCGCGACGCGACCGCGCTCGCGCAGAGCGGGCGCGCCCGCCGCGTCCACGGAGCGCTGCTGCCACTCGACTTCGCCCTCGACGAGCCCCGCTACACCCGCAAAGCCGAAAAGACCCTGGCCGGCAAGGTGCGGCTGGGCCGTTGCGTCGCGCAGCTTTTGCCCGAGGCCGGCACGGTGTTCATTGACGCGGGCAGCACGGCCCTGGAAGTGGGGCGGGCCGTTTGCGACCGCCCCCAGCTCAGGCTCTACACCAACTCGATCCCGTTCCTCGCGCTGGCCAGCGAGGCCCGCGCCCCGATCGTGGCGCTCGGCGGCGAAGCCCGTCCGCTCAGCCTCGCCCTGACCGGTGCGCTCACCCAGCACTGGCTGCAGAACCTGCGGTTCGACGTGGCGGTGATCGGTGCTTCCGGCCTGGATCCGGCCGACGGCGCCTTCACCACCGAATCCACCGAGGCGGCCGTGAAGTCCGAGGTTCTGCGCCGGTCCACGCGCCGCATTTTGGTCGCCACAGGTGAGAAGTGGGCGCGGCCCGCCGCGCTGCGGTTCGCGCCCTGGGAGTCTTTCAGCGACCTGGTCACCGACTATCCCTTTTCCCGCGCGGAGCGCCTGGCCTTGAGCCGGGCCGGCCTCCGCCTGCACGCCTCTCTCTCCCGATGAAAACCGCCCGGCTCAACCGTCTGTTCAACCCCCAGACCGGCCGCTGTTTCGATGTCGCCATCGATCACGGCTTTTTCAACGAGGCGTCGTTTCTCGCCGGCATCGAGAATTTGCCGGCCGCCATCACGACCTTGGCGGCGGCCGCGCCCGATGCCATCCAGCTGACCATCGGGCAGGCCCGCCATTTGCAGGCCCTGCCGCTGCGCCCCAAGCCGGCCCTCGTCCTCCGCACCGACGTCGCCAACGTCTACGGCACCCAACTGCCGCGCACCCTCTTTTCCCGTCTGATTGCCGATCCGGTGGAACAGGCCGTGCGCCTCGACGCGACCTGCGTCGTCGTGAATCTGTTCCGCATCCCCGACCAGCCGGAGGTGACGGACCAATGCCTCCAAAACATCCTGGCCCTCAAACCGGCCTGCGACCGTTTCGCCGTGCCCTTGATGATCGAGCCGCTGGTCTTCCAGCCCAATGCCAAGGCGGGCGGCTACCTAGTCGACGGCGATCCACAGAAGATCATCCCGCTGGTCCGGCAGGCGGTGGAACTCGGGGCCGACATCATCAAGGCCGACCCCACCGATGACGTCACGCAATACCACAAGGTCGTCGAGACGGCCGGCGGCATTCCCGTGCTGGTGCGCGGCGGCGGTCGGGTCGCTGACACGGTCATCCTCCAGCGCACGGCCGATCTCCTCGCGCAGGGAGCGCGCGGGATCGTCTATGGCCGCAACATCATCCAGCATCCGCGGTCCGCAGCCATCACCCGCGCCCTGATGGCGATCCTCCATGAAAACGCCACGCCCGCCCAGGCCGGCCAGCTGCTTGCCTGAGCCATGAGCTCCACCCCTTCTGCCCCGGTTCGTGTCGGCGTCATCGGTGCCGGCCTGATGGGCCGCGAGGTCGCCAGCGCATTCGGCCGCTGGTTCGCCCTGCTCGACTGCCCCGTTCGAGCCGCCTTGGTCGCGGTATGCGATGTCAACGCCGCCGCCCTGGATTGGTTCCGCCAGGTTCCTTCCGTGGAATTTCTCACCCAGGACCACCACGCCCTGCTCGCCCGCCCCGATCTCGACGTGGTCTATGTCGCCGTCCCCCACCACCTCCATGAGTCGCTCTATCTGGACGTGCTGCGCGCGGGCAAGGATCTCCTCGCCGAAAAACCCTTCGGCATCGACCTGGCTGCCAGCCGTCGCATCCGGGATGAGGCCGCCCGGCTCCAGCGGTTCGTCCGGGTCTCCTCCGAGTTTCCGTTCCTGCCCGGAGCGCAACGGGCCATCCAGATTTACCAGGCCGGGAACCTTGGCCCGCTGCTCCAGCTGCGCAGCCGCTTCCTGCACTCCAGCGACCTGGACCCGGCCAAACCCCTCAATTGGAAACGCCAGAGCCAGTATTGCGGCGAAGCCGGGGTCATGAACGACCTCGGCCTGCACGTCGCCCATGTCCCACTGCGCCTGGGTTGGCGACCCGCCCACCTTTACGCCCAACTGCAAAAGATCTACGCGCAGCGGTCCGACGGAAAAGGCGGCATGGCCGCCTGCGATACCTGGGACAACGCCACTCTGCACTGCACCGTGGATCTCCCCGGCCAGGCCGGCGTGCCGCTCACGCTTGAGACCAGGCGGATGAGCCCCACCGACACCAATTCCTGGGAGCTGGAGATTCTCGGCACCGACGGCGGCGTGCGCTTCTCGACGAAGGCACCCAAGACTCTGCGGCAGTATGTCCGCGGCCGAGAACAAACCTGGTCTGCGACCGACCTCGGCTTTGCCATGCCGTTCAAGACCATCACCGGCGGCATCTTCGAGCCCGGTTTCCCGGACCTGCTACAGCAGATGTGGGCCGCCTTTCTCGCCGAGCGCGCCGGCTTGCTCGGCGACCGTTTCGGCTGCGCAACTCCCGACGAGGCGGTCGCGCACCACGAACTCTGGGCCGCCGCCCTGCTCTCGCACCGCGAACAGCGCGTCGTCGCCCTGTAGGCCATGCCCCGCCCCGGTCCATCCCTCCCCCGCGTCCACGGCGCCGCCTCGTGGCGCCTCGCCAGCGACCGGGTGGAAGCCTGCGTCACCCGTCGGGGCGGACACCTCGGCCCGGTCTTTTTCGAGACCGACCGGGGGCGCATCCAGCCTTTCGCCCTGCCGCCCTGGCAGCCGCAGGACATCGCCCGCCACCTGCCCGGAGTGTTGCGACCGCTGCGCGGGGATTTCTTCTGCGTCCCGTTCGGGGGCAACGCCACGCCCTATCGCGGCGAGCACCATCCGCCCCACGGCGAGACCGCGGCCGGAACTTGGCAGCTCGTGGAGCAACGGGCGGCCGACGGAACCGCCACGCTCTCCGTCCGTCTCCGCCTCCGCACCCGCCCCGGCCGGGTAACGAAGCGGATCACGCTGCGCGCGGGCGAACCGGTCGTTTATCAGGAACATCTCATCGAGGGCTGCGCCGGCCCCATGTGCCTGGGGCACCACGCCATGCTCGCGTTCCCCGCAGGTGAGGGCTCGGGCCGCGTCGCGACGGCGCCGTTTCGCCATGGCCGGACGGTGCCCCGGATGTGCGAGGATCCGGCGCAGGGCGGCTACTCCAGCCTGCGGCCCGGCTCGTGGTTCCGCACGCTGCGCGCGGTGCCGGGCGCTGACGGCCGCCCGGCCGATCTCAGCCGCTATCCCGCGCGCGCCGGGTTCACCGACCTCGTGCAGCTGGCCGGGGTCCGCTCGCGCGGCCCGGCCTGGACCGCCGTGACCTTCAGCCAGGAACGCTGGCTGTGGTTTGCCCTGCGCAATCCGCAACTGCTCACCTCGACCCTGCTCTGGCACTCCAACGGCGGGCGCCATTATCCCCCGTGGAACGGCCGCCACCGCCGCATCCTCGGGCTGGAGGATGTCACGGCGTATTTCGACTACGGCCTGGCGGAGTCGGTCCGGCCCAACGACTTCTCCCGCCGCGGCATCGCGACCGCGCTGACCCTGCGGCGCGACCGCCCGCTGCGCATCCCCTACCTCATGGGCGTGCTCAGCGTGCCGCGCAGATTTGACTCGGTGCGCAGCGTCCGCTTCAAAGGCGATCTGGCAGTCTTCACGGCCCTGTCCGGCCGGCGGGTGACCCAAGTGCTGGACCGCGATTTTCTTTCCGCCCCATGAAGCGTTCCCAGATAAATCGCAGCTACCGGCAGGCCCGCGCCTGCTTCGCCCGTCACCACTGGTCCCTGCCGCCCCGGCCGGCGTGGGACATCACCGATTTTGGGCTCGGCGATTTCCGCCGCTGGGGACTGACCCTGATCAACCTGGCGACGCAACCCGAGTATTGCGAAAAATTGATGTATGCGCGCCGCGGCCAGACCACGCCCTGCCACACCCACTCGAAGAAGAAGGAGGACATCGTCTGCCGCGCCGGCCGGCTGACGCTGCGCCTGTGGCCCCGCAAGCCCGGCGGTGGCCGCATGCCCGCGAGCCTGCTGGTGGCGGTCGACGGCCGGCTCCGCCGGTTACGTAGCGGCCGGTCCTTCACCCTCGCCGCCGGCTCGCGCGTGACGCTCGTGCCGGGAGTTTGGCACGAGTTTTTCCCCGCCAGCACCGAGTGCATCATCGGCGAGGTCTCCACGGCCAACGATGACCTGACGGACAACTTCTTCGCCGATCCCCGCATCGGGCGGTTCCCCGAACTCATCGAGGACGAACCCGCCGCCGTCCGGCTGGTCTCGGAAATCCGGCGCACTCCATGAGCGATCCCGCCAATCGCCGCCGCGCCCTGGCGGAGCTGCTCCGCGGCCCGCGCCAGCCGCTGCCGTCCGCCGTCCTCGGGTTTGATGGCTTCGTGGATGAGATGATCCAGGTGGTTGGAGAGCGCCGTTCGCTCGACGACTTTTCGCCGGTGGCCGCCATCTCTGATTTTGGCGCCCTCATCTCCCGTGCCGCGGGGCACAGCAGCCTGCGCGAAATCGTCGTCACCGCCGTGCATTGCGGCGGCTGCGCCATCAACATGGGCGATGGTCTCGCGGCGCTCGGTGTGCCCGTGGACGCGTTTGCCACCCTCGGTGAACCGGCCCACCCCTCGTTCCAGCCGGTGACCGCCCGCTTTCGCTCGGTCCGAAGCTGGGGCCGCGAGCCCGGCCGCACCCTCGCCTTCGAGTTTCAGGATGGAAAGCTCATGTTCAGTTCCGTCGCTCAGCTCGCGGACTTCACCCCCGAGCGGGTGGCCGGCCTGCTGGCCGACGGCGCCTACGCCGCCGCCTGCACCTCGGCCGGGCTGATCGCGCTGACCGACTGGACCCTCTACCCGCACATGACCGCTGTGTGGCAGCTGTTGCAACGGGAAGTTTACGCCCGGCTCACGCACCGGCCGGCATTCTTCCTCGATCTGGTGGATCCCTCGGGCCGCACTCCCGCCGACCTCCGGGGCATGCTCGACACCCTCACCGGATTCGGAGCCGCCGGTCCCGTCACGCTCGGCCTCAACGGGAACGAGGCCAATGTGCTCGCCCGGCTGCTGACCCTGCCCGCCTGCACTGAAGCCGCGCCTGACAGCTCGCTGGCGCTCGCCGCCGCGCTCCGCGGCCGTCTCGGCCTCAGCGAAGTGGTCATCCATCACATCAGGTCAGCCGCGGTTTCGGGCCCCGCCGGCGAGGCCAGCCTGTGGGGTCCCTATTGCGCGCAACCCCGCAAGAGCACCGGGGCCGGAGATCGCTTCAATGCCGGCTACGCCCTCGGCGTGCTCCTCGGCCTGCCCGCCGCCGACCGCCTCGCCTGCGCGTGCGGGGCGTCCGGCTATTTTGTCCGCGCCGCCCGCAGCGCCCGCCTCGGCGAACTTGCGGAGTTTCTCGGCCACGGCGACTGGCCGGATGCCGCGGGCACCTGACCTGCCGCCCCCCCCCTTTTTTCCGCCACCTGAACCTTCCTGCTTCCCGCCCATGACGCCCAAACAACGCCTGGTCGCCGCGCTCGAACGCCGCCCGACCGATCGCCTGCCCGCCACCACGCATCACCTAATGCGTTACTACATGGACAAGTATCACCCCGGGAAAACCGACGACCAGTTCTTCGCCGCCTTTGGACTCGACCCGATCTGCTGGGTGCAGGCCCACCGGCCCGACCCGGCCAGTGGGGCCAGCTATGCCCCCGATCACGTCCCGGGCTACCTCGAGGCCCGGCGCCTCGCCTCCGCCACCTGGCGCTTCGAGCACCAGGACGTGCCCGGTCGCGAGTATGCGACGGTGCGGCACGCGATCATCACGCCGCGCAAGACCCTGACCATGGAGCTGCAGAGCAACGAATACACGGCGTGGGTCTCCGAGCGCCTGATCAAGGAACCCGCCGATATCGAGCTCATCGCCGAGTTTGCCCCGCAGCCCCTGTGCGACCCGGAACCGATCAACCGCTTGGCCGACCGCTACGGCGACACCGCCCTGATCCGGGGCTGCACCAACTGCTTCGATCTCTACGGTCAGCCCGGCTGCTGGCAGGATGCCTGCGTCCTCTACGGCGTCGAGGAGATGATCTTCGCCACCGTGGACGACCCGGCGTGGGTGCACCGGTTCCTCCGCATCCTGTGCGACCGCAAGGTGCGCTTCGTGGACTCCATGAAGGGCGTGCGCTACGACCTCATTGAGCACGGCGGCGGCGACGCTTCCTCGACCGTCATCTCCCCGAAGCTTTTCGAGGAGTTTGTCGCCCCCTATGACCGCGAGGTCGTGGCCCACGCCCGGGCGGCGGGTCAGCGCGTGGTTTACCACACCTGCGGCGGCATGATGCCGATCTTGGAGCGGCTCGTCAGCCTCGGCACCCACGCCCTCGAGACCTTCACCCCGCCCGCGATGGGCGGCGACATGAAGCTCGCCGAGGCCAAGCGCCGCATCGGCGACCAGGTGTGTTTCATCGGCGGACTCGACCAGAACCGCTTCTTCACCACCGCCACCCAGGAGGAAACGCGCGCAGAGGTGCGGCGTTGCTTCCGCGAGGCCGGCGGCGGCGGCGGACTCATCCTGAGCCCGTCGGACCATTTCTTCGAGGCCCGGCCCGAACTCCTGCACGCTTTCGCCGACGAAGCCCGCCGCTGCACCTACTGAACCGGCCGCCTCGGCCGCCGGCCGGTCAGGCCGGGGGCTGGAACGCCGCATTGCCGACATCGGTCCGCTTGATTTTCCCCTCCGGGTCCTGGATGAGCGACCCGATATTCTTTGCGGAGACATTGTGGAGGTGCAGGTGATCAACGGCCGCCAGCGGTCCCTCGGTGGCGACCAACACGGGCTGCTTGTTCTTCGCGCAGAGGATTTCGCTGTTCCGCACCACCAGATGCCGGACGCGCCCGCTCACCTTGATGTAGGGTCGCCGCTGCGTCGCTTCGCCGGAGTCCAGCACATGCAGGCCGTCAATCACCAGCGACGCAACGTCAGCCGGCGTGTCGCCCATTTCGGGGACATCCGTACGGCCCTCCAGCTGGACAATGTAGCGGTCGTCCGCCGGGTCGTGATACTGGATGTTGCGCAGCGTCAGGCTGCGGTGCCGGCCGGAAATCCGGAACAGGAACGGCTCGGTGTAGGTGTAGTCCGCCCTCGTTTGCCGCAGGTCCACATTCTCGATCTGGATAGCGCCGAAGTTTCCCTGCAGGCCTTTGGCCCTGTAGTCCCAGGCGCTGAGATAAAAGCCGAAGCTCCGGTAATTGCCGCTGACGTTGCGGATGGTGATGCGGTCGTGCAGGCTCTCGCGCGAGAGGATGCGGACAACCTGTGCGGCGTCGTCCACCATGACCGTGTCGATCAGCACATCGGTGATCGGACCGACTGTGGCGCAGGGGTGGGCCCAGCTCCGTTGCCCGTTGGTCTCCTCATCCCCGTTGAGGGCGATGAAGTCGTCCCCGGTCCGGCCCTGGATGTTCCGCAGCACGAGGAACCGGCCCGGCCCCTGGAGATGGATCCCGTCCTGGTTCCCGCTGGGGATGTAACCCGGCAGTTCCAACCGGATGTTTTCCATGATCACCCTCTGCCAGTTGGTGATGAGAAAGGCGAAGGTCCGCTGGTCGCGCACGGTCACATCGCGCACCAGCAGGTTTTCTACCCCGAAAAAGGCCAGGGCGACAACCAGCCGCTCCGCCTTCGAATAGTGCACGTCCGGGGGCACATGATGCGCCTGGTTCGCGCAGTTTTGATTGTAGGTGCCGCCGAGCAGCGTGATGTTGCAGTCGATGATCGCCCCCGCGGAAGGATGGGCGTTGATCAGCAGCGCGGTGTCCGAGTGCGCGACCTGAAAAAAGCCGCAGTGCGGGTTCAGGCACTCGATTGTGGTGTTCGAGTGGACGCGCAGCGCGGTGACCAGCGCCGCCCCGTCCATGACCAGGCGCACGCCCCCGTCCGTCGCGGCGCGGTCCAGCGCCTCCTGTAGGACCCGGGTGTCGTCCGTTCCGCCGCCCGTGTGCACATGGCTGTCCAGGCGCGCCCCCGTCTGGCTGGCGAGAATTGTCTTCGTGATCATGGTGCGTCACGCATACCCAATCTCGCGCCGAAAATACAGGATGATCCCGGCCGGCCGGGGCCAATTCGCGATGGCGCCGACGGATTCCGCGGTCCATGCTGCCGCCGTGCGCTTCGAGAACATGGACTACAAGTGCTATGCGGACGCGACGCGGCGCCAGCGGATGCACCGGGAGGACTGGCTCCGGCTCGGCTACTCGCCGCCCGGATTCTACCTGAAGGACTTCTGCCTGCACGAGGTGGCCGGCACCTGGCATCTCTACCATATTGCCGGCACACCCGGCGTGAGCTGCGGGCTGCCCGGCAACGAGCTGTTCTTTGGCCACGCCACGACGCGCGACTTCCGTGACTGGGAAACCCACGAGGCCTGCTTCTTCATTGACGTGCGGGGCTGGGACCACGGGCACGTCTTCGCGCCTTACGTCATCACCCACGGAGGCAGGCACTGGATGTTTTATACCGGGGTGGCGACCGACAACACACAGCGGATCGGGGTGGCGACCTCGACCGACCTCTTCCACTGGGAGCGGGCCACCGACCGGCCGGTCATCCGCCCCGAGGAATACGACTGGGCCTTCTGCCCCACCCGGGGCGGAGCCGCTTGTCGCGACGCACACGTCATCGCCCACGACGGCCGCTTTCAGCTCTACTACACCGCCGTGCAGAAGAATGGCCATGGCTGCGTGGCGCGGGCTTCGTCCTCCGACCTGCTCCACTGGCAGGATGAGGGCATCGCCTACGGCTTCAGCGCCTGGAACCAGTGCGAGTCGAGCAACGTGCAGCGGCGCGGTCACGACTGGCTGCTCTTTTTTGGCGGACACCATGCCTGGAGCTATGTCGTTTCGGACAACCCCCGGTGCTGGCCCGACGTGGCGCCCACCCCGCTCCGCGCCGACATCACGGGCATGGAGGTCGTCCGCCGTTCGGACGGCCGCTGGCTCGTGGCCTATTTCGGGTTGGACAGCTATCGGCTGCAGGTGGGGATCCTCGACTGGACGGCGGCCAAGCCTACAATTGTGCAGCTCACCGAACCGGCCGGCCTCAGGGATTTCGGGTTTTGACCGGCAACCCGGTCACCGCCTTCTCGTTAATAGCGGAGACGCCACTCCCCGGCCTTGGTGGCGACCGCGCCGCGCAACGCGATTGCCACTTGGCCGCCCCGCTCCTTTCCCGTCACGCGCAACCGCCGGCGCCGGCCGCGGATCGTGAAAGTTACCTCCGCGGAGGACAGACCCGCGAGCAGGCGCGGCCGTATGCGCACGCCGTCCTCTTCCGGCCGGACCCCCAGGATGTGCTGCACATACAGCACGACGAGTTCGGCCCAGTTCCAGACCACGATGCCGACCTGCGGCAGCGGCGGGGCGATTCGCTCGCCGTAGAACTCAAACCAAGCGCCCGCGGTCGCACCGTCCAGGGTGTCAAGCCAACCCAGGATACGCCGCACCTTGGCGTCATCACCCGCCTCGACCGCAGCGCGGGCCACGAACAGCGAGGCGAACGGCCAGCCGCCGGGCGAATCAGGCTCCGACGTCATGTTGTAGCGTCCGTAGCCGCCGCCGTTGCCGGCCTGGTTCCACAGCTGCTCAAGCGAGTGCAGCGTGCGCCGGGCCACCGGTGAATCCGCGGCCACGACACCGAGGGCGATCGGCAGCGCCGCGGAACTGTCCGGATTGAGCCGGTGCGGGCCGGCCCGCATCAGGCGTGTCGCCGCCGGCAGGCCGCAGGCCGGATCTGCCGCGATGGTTTCCTGCACACGGCCGTCGGGCGCCCGGCGCTTGATGAAACCGCGGTGGTCGTGCAGCCGGAACCGGCGGTCGTGCAGCATAGCGCGCCGGAGCCGCGCCGACTCGGCGTCCCAACGCCCGGCCTGGTCGGCCTGGCCTGTCAGCCGGGCCAGCACCGCGGCGGCCGCCAAACCCTCGCTCACCCAAAGCTGGTAACTTAGCTCCAGGCCGGGCTGGATTCCGTGAATGGCGTGACGCTCCCAAAACTCACGGCAGTTCATCAGCAACCCGCTCGGTGCGTGCCGGAATACCGGCTGTAGCGGAAATTCCGCCACCGCGGTAACCTTGGCCCACTGGCGGCGGACCAGATCGAGATCCCCCGTCCACAGGACGTAATCCCGCAGGGTGCAAAGCAGATAGCCGTTCTGGTCCAGTTCCACCTCGCTGGGGGCGCGCTTCAAGCTCGAGTCCAGCGTGTCGCCCTCGGGCGTGACAAACTTGTCGAGCAGCCGGGTGAACATCGTCTGGGCCGGTCTGGTGGCACCGAGCATGGTCAGCGCCAGCGCCACAACCGACTGGTCGCGCAGCCACTCGTGGTTGTATTGCCAGATGCTGCCATCAACACAACCCAGTCGCGACACCGCCGTGGGCAGCTGCGCCCGGGCGGCCGCGAAAAAATGATCCAGCCGCTCCTCGCCGAGGCGCACCCGAGTGAGCCCGCGCCAGAACGTCCTGGCTTCCTCCGCGATGCCGCCCCGTCGCTCCCACGCGACGCGGACCCGGTCCGCCCGGGGCTCCAGCGTGTAACTGATCCAGCCCTGCCACCGACTCTGCGGAGGGAGCACGATCCGTCGGCGCAATACCTGCCGCTTCACGCCGGTGCTCAGCGTGAATCCGAGCCGCCGGCCGGCCGGGTTCCGCAGCGTCACCTGACGGAGCACCCGGGCGCGGCTGAGGTCGGGACAGGAAAAACGTTCCTCGATCCGGCACCCGCCTGTGGCCCAGGTGACGGCCACGGTCGGCACCGGTGCGTTCCCGACCCAGCGCACCGCGCACGTTGCCGCGTCCGGTTCATGCACCTGCGCGCCCGCGCGCAACCGCAGCCGGGTCGCGGCCAGCCCCGTCTCCGCGTCCATCGTGAGGGCGGCCCGCTTCTGCCGCAGCCGGTCGGGATTCATCACCAGCAGGCCGGCCGGCGTGCCATCCCCCTCGGGCGCATGCTGCACCGCGGCCTGAATCAGGCCGTTGCCGAGAAAAAAATAGTTTACGCCGCGCAGCCGAGTGGCGACATCGCGTGGTCCGCGGTTGGGATCGTCCTGATAAAAATGCTCGCTGGCTTCAATCATGGTGGGGCGGGGTTGGGATTTTCCGACGCGGCCGGCGGAAACTGGCGCCGCAGCCCACCCCAAGTCAAGGGCCCGCAGGGATCGTGCGCCCGCTCATGAATATTCATTGCCACCCGCGCCGCCGGGAAAGGATTGCGCGCCGCGAAGACGGACGCCAATCCTGCCACCGATGCCGCCCCCCAACCCCCTGATTTCGCTCACGCCATTGCGGGTCAAGCGCGGGCTCGTGCGCCTAGCGGAAATGATCTGGCACGACGAACGCCCCCTCGACGTCGAGGCTACCGCGCCCCGCGCGCAGCACCTCTCGTTGGCCACGGCGCAGCAACTCGCCCGCCGCCCCGTGCGGCCGGACAGCGCATGGGGCCGGCTGTTCGACCAACGCTGGTGCCGGGTCGCGTTGCCGCCCGGCCCGCGGCGCTGGCTGCGCTGGGATGAACAGGGCGAAACCACCCTCTACCTCGACGGCGTGCCGTTCTACGGATTCGATGTGGCGCACCGCGTGTGCGAACTGCCCGCCGGTGCGCGCGAGGCCTGGCTCGAATGCCTGTGCGTGCAGTCGGCCCTCTGGCATCCCGACGCCCTTGGCCTCAGCCCCGGCGGCAACCTCTTCCGCTCCGCCCGCCTGCTGCGCCGCGACGATGAGGCCTGGGCCGCCTACCACGACCTGAACTGCCTTTCCGACTATCTGCTCGAACTGCGCACCCGCGAGCATCCGGGCGTGCTCCGCGAGCTCAACGGCCAGACCGTGCAGCCCGCGCTGACCGAGGTGTCGCCGCTCTACCGTCGCCTGCTGCGCGGCCTGGACGCGGCGCTGGACGAGTTCGACACCCGCGGCGTCGCCGCCCTGCGGCGCACACTGGCGGATGTCTATCGGGAGATGCGCGAGACCGCCCCGCTCAGCCGTGCCGCACTGACCGGGCACTCGCACCTCGACCTCGTCTGGCTCTGGCCCGAGCAGACGGGCGAGGGCAAGGCCGTCCACACCTTCGCCAACGTCAATCGCCTGATGGCGCTCTACCCGGAGTTCCGCTTCGCCTACTCGCAGCCTGCCAGCTACGTGGCGGTCGGCCGCCGTGCGCCCGCGCTGTTGCGGGCGGTCAAGGCGCGCCTGCGCCGCGGCCAGTGGGAGGCGACCGGAGGCCTCTACGTCGAAAGCGATTCCCAGCTCGTCTGCGGCGAGGGCCTCGCCCGCAGCTTCGTGCTCGGCCAAGCGGCCTTCCGCCGGCTGACCGGCCGCCCCTCGCGCGTGCTCTGGGTGCCCGACCTGTTCGGCTTCAGCGCGTGCCTCCCCCAGCTGATGCGGCTGAGCGGCGTGGACTATTTCTTCACGACCAAGACCACTTGGAACAAGGTCAACCGCTTCCCGCACTCCAGCTTCCGCTGGCGGGGCCCCGGCGGCCACGAAGTCCTCGGCCACGTCACCCAAGGCGTGCAGTTCAACAACACGGTCGCGGTCGAGCAGCTCCGGGCCGCTTCGCACCAGAACCAGCAGGCCGACCTGCACGACGAGTTCCTGCTCCCCAACGGGTGGGGCGACGGCGGGGGCGGCCCGAGCGAAGAGATGTGCGAACGGGCGCGTCGGCTCGCCGGCCTGCGCGGCCTCCCCGCCCTGCACTGGGACCATCCGGAAGCCTTCTTCGGGCGCCTCGCCCGCCAGCAGGCCCGGCTGCCCGCGCACGACGGGGAGATATACCTGGAGCACCACCGCGGCACCTTCACCACGCAAAGCCGCGTGAAAGCGCATTTCCGGGCGCTCGAGCGCGCCCTGCAGCTGCGCGAGGCCGCGCTCGTCGCCACCGGCCGCGCCCCCGATGCCGAACTCGCACACGCCTGGCGCCGGATGGTCTTCGCCCAGTTTCACGACTACGTCCCCGGCAGCTCGATTCCCGAGGTCTATCAGCAGGGGCTGCCAGAACTCGCGATGCTCACTAAGCAATTACAGGACCGCACGAACACAACCCTCAGCAGCAACAGCGGCGACGCCTGCCTGTTCAACCCGCTGCCTCTCGCACGCCGGCACCTGCACCGCGGTCGTCTGCTGGAGCTGCCGCCCCTGGCCGGCGTCCGGCTGGCAGACGCGACCGTGGTCGCCGCTCCGTCGGTCACCGTGCGGGGCCGCACGCTGGGCAACGGCCGGGTGCGCGTGCGGGTCAACGCCCGCGGCCATCTCTCCGCACTCAGCGTGGACGGCCGCCCGGTGGCGCTCGCTGCCGGCGCGGGCGACCTCGTCCTATATCCCGACCAACCCGCGAATTTCGGCCCGTGGGACATCGACCGCCACTCGCTCGCGCTCGGCCGGCCCGCGCGGGGCCCCGGGCGGATCAGTACGGACGCCGCCGGGCTCACGGTGACGCGGCAGGTCGGCAGGTCCAGCACGGCATCCATCCGCTACTGGCTCGAGCCCGGTTCCACCTGCCTGCGCCTGACGGTTGAACTCGACTGGCACGAACCCGACACGCTGCTGAAACTGCATTTTCCCACCGCGTATCGCGGGCGTGAAGCGCGCTGCGGCACCCCTTTCGGCAGTGTGCTGCGGCCCCAGCTGTCCTCCTCTCCCCAGGTTGAGGGCATGTGGGAGTGGCCGATGAGCCGCTGGGCGGCGGTCAGCGACGACGGCGAGCGCTCCGGGCTCTTCGTGGTGACCGAGGCCAAATACGGCCTCAGCTGTCACGCCGGCAATCTCGGTCTTTCGCTCCTGCGCACCCCGGCCCATGTCGGCTACGAGGAGCATGCCAAGGGCTACGCGTGGCATCTTAGTCGCATACCGCGGCCCGCGGTGGTCTTCACTGACCTCGGAAGGCACCGCATCGAGCTTGCCGTGGGACACCACAACCTGACCGCACCCCGCGCCGAGCAGCCGGCGGCGCTCGCCGAGACCCTGTTCACGCCGGTCCTGCCCTACCGGGGCCGGCCGCTGCCCGCGATCATCACCGGATTTGCGGGCGGCGACACCTTGGTGCCCGCGTGGGCGCAACCTCTCGGCCGGCAGCGCTGGCGGCTGCGCCTGCACGAGGTGGGCGGCCAGCGCGGCCTCATCCGGTTGCGCCTCGCGGAAGGCTGGACGGTGCGGAAGACCGACCTGCTGGGCCGGCCGCTCGGCCGCCCGCTTCCCACCGGCCGCATGCGGTTCCAACCCTACGAGATCATCAGCCTGGAATGCGCACGCCGCTGAGCGCGGGTCCGGTCCCGCAGAGCCCGGCGGCGGAAAGTGTTTTTCCGCAAGAGCGCCTGAAACCTCTTGACCGCACCGCATTAATTTTCATCTATTTCCATGAAATTTTCAGAACGGGCTACCTCCCCCCATGTTGATCACCGAAATTGCCCGCAAGGCGCGTGTCTCACCTGCCACGGTCTCCCGGGCCATCAATCAGCCGCAGCTGGTCGCGGCTGACAGCTTGGCGCGCATCCGCGAGGTGATGCACCAGCACAATTACGTGCCGGCCCCGCTCAGCCGGCGCCGCGGCCCCAAGACTCTCCCGCCCGAGCAGCGGCGGATCGGCGTCTGGTTCGTCGGCGCCAAGGCGAAAAATCCCAGCCTCAACTGGTTTCAGGACCAGCTGCTCCAGGCGCAGGCGACGGATCCGCACTACCGCGTGGACCTCCGGGTCATGTTTTCCAACACCCCGGACGAGCTGCCGCGCAATCTCGCCAGCGAGCACCTCGACGGCGTCATCATCCAGGGCATGGAACCCTCCCGCGAATGCCTCGCGATGCTGCGCGAGATCCCGCACGTCTGGTTCATGACCCGCCGCTCAAGCTCCTACCCCGGCGACTACGTCGAGCCCAACAACGAGGAGAACGGGCGAATGGCGGCGGACTATCTCCACCAGCGCGGACACAAGGCCGTGGCGGTGATCTCCACTGATCCCGACTACAGCGCCATTGTGCGCCGCAAGGATGCCTTCATCGCCCGGGCGCAGGAACTTCGCTTGGTCGTCCACTCCATCCTGGGGGCCTCCAACCCGGGTGTCAGTTATCTCGAGATCGCCGCCCCCCACGGCGAGAGCGATCTGCTGGCGAAGCGCCTGCTGGCCTCCAAACCGCGGTCGACCGGGCTCTACATCCCCGCCGATCACTTCTGCGGCTCATTCTTTCGCGCGCTGCGCGAGGGCGGGAAGGTCGCAGGTCGCGACTTCGACGCCATTTTGGGCAACTACAACCCGGTGGTTTTCCACAACCTCGACCATACGCCGGCCGCTATCGACATCAACCTGCAGCTGCTCGTGCGCAAGGTCGTCGACCATCTGCTCTGGCGCATCGAGAACCCCGGCCTCAACGGCCGCATGGGCATCTCCGTGTCCCCCCGGCTCATAGAACTCGCCGCCTCCCGCCCGACCCCTCTCTGACCCTTTTCGCTCCAGGGACCCCTCCCGGGATTTTGTTATCCGTAAACTCCAAACCGCCCGAAGCATGAACCCCAAAATATACACCATCGACCGGACCAGGAAACTCCTGGCCATCGGTCTGGCGGGTCTGCTCGTCGCCACGACTGCCTCTGCGCAGTCCGCTGACACGAGTTCCCTCCGCCAACTGCAGGAAGAGAACGCCGCCCTCCGCAAGCGTCTCGCTGACCTAGAGGCCAAAAGCCAGCCGGCAGCCCCCGCCACCCCGGCGGTTGCCTCCGCTCCCACCCAAGCGACACCGGTCGCCGCCCCCGAACCCACGGACAAGAACCTCCTGATCCTCTCCCCCTTCGAGGTGAAGAGCGAGAAGGATTATGGCTACCTGAAGACAAACTCGGTCACCGCCACCCGCATCGGCATGGCGATTCAGGACGTGCCGATGAGCATCTCGGTGCTATCGCAGGAGTTCATCCAGGACACCAACTCCCGCTC
>JAUPWC010000197.1 GCA_030916665.1 Verrucomicrobiota bacterium | reverse complement strand
GTCGTGAACGGCGTCTATTATTACGGCGCCCGCGCCTCGTGGGGCATCGCGGAACAGACCGGCGAGGGTCATCTGCGGGCGCGGTCCCTGGTGCCGCCCGATGCACCGGCTTGGACGGCATTGACGCCCTTTGGCGAGATGCTGGCCACCGACCACGGGGTCTATTTCCACGGGTTCAACGGCGTGGTGTATTGGGACTTCGCCAACCAACGGAACCATTTCTTCGAACTGCCCCGCGTGGTGACGTGCTTCCGGGCGGGGGACCGGGTCTTCGTCTCCTGCGAGGACCGCCTCCTGCGGGAAATCCTGCCAGCGACCGGCACCGTGCGGGTCGTCGCGGTGCCCGGGCTGGAGAACGCGGTCGTGGAGCGCGCCGCCCCGCTGGACGGGCAGCGCACCCTGCTGGCCTTGCGCAACGGACGCCTGCTTGCCTTCGACGGCCAGGCCGCCGCGCCGTGGCCGCCGCAGCAGGAGTTCGGACTCACCGGGCGCGTGCTGGCGCTGGCGCCGCTGGCCGAGGGCGGCGTCGCCCTGAGCCTCGCCGACCAGGGAGTGTTTCTTTTCGCCGCCGATGACACCCTGCGCTGGCGGCTGCCCCTGCCCGAATTTCAGCTGGTCGGCGCGCTCGCCGCGAACGAGCCGGGCGTGCTCTGGGCCATGGGGGAGAACGCCATCTACAAGATCTTCTACAACTCGCCGCTGACGAGCTTCGGCCAGTCGCTCGGGCTCACCTTGGGCTGGGCGCGGGTGTTTCCCTGGGGTGACAGGCTGTTGGTGTGTTCCGGACAAACCATGTATGAACCGGTCGACACCGGCCCGGGCGCGCCCTCCCGTTTCAAACCCATGGCCGGATTGCCAGTCCGGCAGATCGGCGGAGTGGCAGCGCAGGGTCCGCATCTGCTGGCGGCCGACTCCACCGGCGTCCTTGCGGCCGGGGCCGACGGAAGATTCACGCGAATCGCGCAGATCGACAACGCCGCAAGGATCGTGTTCATCGCGCCCGACGTCTGCGTGGTGATCGGGGGGCGGGAGATCGCCGCCTTGCGCCATGAGGACGGTCGGTGGATTGAGTGTGCGCCCCGCATCGCCGGCATCGGCGACGCCCCGGTGCGAACAATGTTGCGGCGCGCGGTGTGGATCGAGCTGGGCGGCGACAAGGTCGCGAAGCTCACCCTGGAGGACGGTCAGCTCAACCTGCAGGCGATCACCCCGCCGTGGAGCGGTGGCACCTGGACCAATCTCGGCGCCGTGGGCCCGGTCGTGATTTTCAGCGGCGCACAGGGCAACCGCGCATTCTACGACGAGGAAAAGGGCACGTTCTGCGAGGCCCCCGCGCTCGATGCCCTGCTTAACCGCTCGCCCTACTGGATCGCGCGCGTCACCGAGGACGAATCTGGCACCCTCTGGGCCACGCACACGCGCGGCATCGTGACTTTCACCCCGGAAAACGGCGGCCACCGGCTCGATGCCACGACCTTTGCGCTGCGCAACGACGCCTATCCCGAGGTGATGGTGCTGCCGGACGACAGCATCTGGGTGACGTCCGGCCGGTCGCTTTATCGCGTGGAACGCCAGGCGGCGGGCGAGAACCGGCGGCCCAGCCTCCGGCTGGTTTCCATGATGGCAGACCAGGGGCGGCGTGAACTGCTCAAGCCGGCCGGCCAGCCGGCCGACGGTCTGCGGTTTGCGTATGACGACAGCAGCCTGAGTTTCCGCTTTTTTTCCGGCACGTATGCGTGGCGCTCACCGCCGCTGTATCAATACCGGCTGGGCGCAGCGGAGGCATGGACGCCGGTCGATGCGAGCATGGTGCTGCGCTTTCCCAAACTGCGCGAAGGCGAATACCGACTTGAGGTGCGCCAGGTGGAACCGCAGGCCGCGACGGCGGAAACCTTCACCCTGGCGTTTGCCATCGCCCCGCCCTGGTATCGGACGCCGCTCAGCTATGCCGGCGGCGCGCTGCTCCTGCTGGGCCTGTCGGCAGGGGTGGCTCGCTGGATGAACCATCGCTCGCTCAAGCGGAACGCGGAACTCGAGGAACTCGTGCACGAGCGGACGCGAAAACTGGAGGAGACCATGGGAAAGCTCAATGACGAGACCCGCAACGCCGCCACGCTGGCCGAGCGCAGCCGGTTGGCCGGGGAAATCCACGACAGCCTCCAGCAGGGTCTGAGCGGCACGCTGCTGCACCTCGAGACGACCCTGACGCATCCCGCGCTCACCCCCGAACTGCGCGGGCAGCTCGGCGTCATGCGGAACATGCTTTCCTATTCGCGCGAGGAGGTGCAGCAGGCGGTGTGGAATCTCGAGTCGCCGCTGTTGCAGAACTCCACGCTCGACGAGGCGCTGCGCAAGCTCATCGGGTTCATCAACGCCGGCCCGGTCGCCATCAATGTGGTGGTGCCCACGGCGCCGGTGCTGCTGGCGTCCGACGTGCAGCACAACCTCCTCCGCATCGCCCAGGAAGCGATCACCAACGCCGTGAAGCACGCCCGGGCCGGCCACATCGGCGTCACGCTGCACGCCGAGGACAACGCGGTGATTCTCAGCGTCACCGACGACGGCTGCGGATTCGACGTCGCGACCGGCAGCCGGACCGAGGGCCACTTTGGCCTGCGGGGCATCGAGGCCCGCGCCCGCTCCATCTCGGCCGGTTTGCAGATCAGCAGTGCGCCGGGGGCCGGCACGACGATCCAAGTCACCGTCGCCCTTCCCAAACAATCGCCATGAGTTCGTCCGCCAAAGCCAACCGTCGCCAGAAAATCCGCCTGCTGGTTGCCGATGACCACATGGTGATGCGCATGGGCCTGGTGTTCGCCGCTTCGGCCCAGCCCGACCTGGAGGTGGTCGCCGAGGTGGACTCGGGCGAGGAGACCATCGTGGCCTACCGCAAGCATCGCCCGGATGTCGTGATCCTTGATCTGCGCATGCGCGGCATGGGCGGACTCGAGGCGATCCGCGCCCTCAAGGCGGAGTTTCACACGGTCCGGATCGTCGTGTTCAGCAACTACGCCCGGGGCGAGGAGGTTTACCAGGCGATGCGGGCCGGGGCCGCCGGCTTCGTGGTGAAGAACATGAACCTGACCCAGCTGGTGGATGCGATCCGCCGGGTTTACGCCGGTGAGCGCTACCTGCCCGCCGAGCTGGCAGCCGGCATCGGCACCCGCTCGATTTCACCGCTCTCCGAGCGCGAGACCGAGGTGCTCGGCCTGATTGCGAAGGGGCGCAGCAACAAGGAAATCGGCGCCATTCTCGGCGTGACCGAGGGCACGGTGAAAATCCACGTGACCAACATCCTCTCCAAGCTGGATGTCACCGCCCGCACCGAGGCCCTCGTGGTTGCGGTGCAGCGCGGCATCATCGACATCGCGTAGGATCTGGGCGGCGGGCTTTGAGGTTCCGACCGTAGCGGCGAGCGCGGAGCGAGCCGGCGATCTTCCGCTCGCGGGTGCCCGCGGCACCTTGGCAGACCTTGGTCGCAAGGCGAAGCGAGGCTGGCAAAAGAACCTTCGGATATCGCCTTCAGGTTTGCCGTGGGCCAGCGACCTTGGTCGCGCTCCGGGCGAAAGGCAGCGCGTGCAAGCACGCTGACCTACACAAGGCAGGGTTATCCGGAAACGTTGCCCAGCCCGTCTGCGGCGTGACGCAGGGCCGGCGGGCTCCTACCAAAGATATAGGTGCGGGCTCTTGATGGGGCCGAAACCGGACCCGCAGTGTGCTGGCCATGTGTTCAGGCGGACAACCCTGCCCCTAACGGGGTGCCCCGCCTGCACCTGATTGCCGCGCTGTCCCATCACGCGCGTTTGTTACCCACCAACCCTCCAAGCACACCTGCACACCGGCTGCCGCCCTGTTCCCGGGCCGCGGCGGGTGAGCCGCAACCCCACCCGCAAAATGAAACGATCCCTCAAGGCCGGCGCCTTGGCCTGCACCGCATTGGCGCTGCTGGCCCGACTCCAGGCCCAAACCACCAACCCCGCTCCGGCGGCCGGCACCGCGCCCGGCGAGGAAAACATCCTCGTGCTCTCGCCCTTCGAGGTCAGCGCGTCCTCCGACGTCGGTTACCAGGCGACGGAGAGTCTCGCCGGCACCCGCATCCGCACGAACCTGAAGGACGTCGGCTCGGCCATCTCCGTCGCGACCGAGGAATTCATGCGCGACATCGGCGCCGTGAACAGCGAGACGCTCCTCCAATACATGGTCAGCACCGAGGTCGGCGGCACCCAGGGCAACTTTCTCATCGGCTCCTCCATCGGCGACGGCAGCGTGCTCGACGACACCGCGGCGCGGCTTCGCCCGCAGTCCAACACCCGCGTGCGCGGCCTGGACAGCGCCGACAACACCCGCGACTTCTTCCTGACCGACATCCCGTGGGACGGCTACAACACCTCCCGCATCGATGTCCAGCGCGGCGCCAACTCGATCCTCTTCGGCAACGGCAGCGGCGCCGGCATCATCAACGGTACGCCCGATCCGGCGGCCTTCGGCCGCAACCAGGTCACCGTTTCGGTGCGCACCGACGACCAGGGCAGCTACCGCGGTTCGATCAACCTCAACCGCGTGCTGTTGAAGGACCAGCTCGCCGTCCGCTTCGCCGCCCTGCACGACCAGAAGGAATACCAGCAGCGGCCCGCCTTCAACCGCGACGAGCGCGTCTATGGCGCCGTGCGTTTCGAGCCCAAGTTCCTCAAGCGCGGCGACGCCCGCACGACGTTCCGCGTCTCCTACGAGGACGGCAAGATCAACGCGAACCGCCCGCGCCTCAACACGATCAACGACAGCGTTTCCCCGTGGTTCATCACCTCGCCCATTGAACTGCGGTCGCCCACGCCGCTCGGCCGCGCGCCCGGCCAGGACGACACGCTCCTCGGCGTCCTCTCCCCGATGAAGTCGAAAGCGGGCTACAGCCCGTTCGTGGTCGGCATCAACACCGCCTCGCTGATCTCGGGCAACCCCACGCGCACCGACATCGGCGCGCGCGCTGCGGCCTCGGCCTCCAATCCCAACGCGGAAGCCTGGATCGGCGCCCTCGTCCGCACCAACCTCGTTGGCGGCAGCACGCTCTTCCCCGGTATCGACGGCGGCGGCGTGAACTACTGGAACGTCGTCTATGACGACCCGAATTCCAATGCGGTCAGCCGCATCCTGGCGCCCGGCATGCTCAACTACCCGACCATCAACAACGCGGGTGTGCGCGACGGCGCCGGCCTGACCGGCCTGCGCGGCCCCGAGACCATCGGCCTCCTGCGCCTGGAGCAATATGCCACGCGCGGCCTTGGCTCGCTCCTCTATGCCCTGCAAGGCTTGTGGCGCTCCGGCACGCTCACCGACCCGAGTTTCTTCGACTTCTACAACAAGCTGATCGACGGCCCCAACAAGGCCGAGGGCTCGCGCTTCAAGGCCTTCAACACCTCGGTCGAGCAGTCCTTCTTCCGCGACCGCGTCGGTTTCCAGTTCGCCTACGACCGGCAGGAATACTCCGACTACCGCCGGTCCGTGCTCGGCAATCCGACCATCCGCATGGACATCTACAGCGAGCTGCCCTACGCGCTGCTGAACTCGAACACCGGCCTGTTCGAGCCCGTGAAGAACCCGAACTTCGGCCGGCCCTACGTCATCAGCCGTCCGAGCGCCGCGCGCAGTCTCGCGGAGCGCGAGGTCATGCGTTTCACGCCGTATGCCGAGCTCGACTTCCCGGAGCTGACCGACCGCAAAAACATCCTGACGCGCATCCTCGGCAAGCACACGATCACCGGCCTCGCCGAGCAGACCACGCGCGAAAACTCGGGCTACGGCTGGACGCGCTTCGCGCTCGACCAGACGCAGGCCGAGTATCTGGCCGGGCCCAACCAGGGCATCGGCGACAGCTCCCGCCTGGTCGGCACGACCGTCTATCTCGGGCCCTCGATCGCCACGGCCACGTCCATGTCCGGCGCGCACCTCTCGAACATCGGCGCCCAGCTCCAGCCCGCCCTCGACGGCGCCGGCCAGTCCAAGGCCTGGTATTTCGACGGCCATTACACGGCCGCGGTCTCGCCCGGCGCCACCTTCGCGCCTCCGGCGGTCGGGCTCGCGCCCAACGCCGTCGGCGGCACCAGCCTCGCCCAGGCGGAGAACCCGGTGAACTACGCCGGCTGGGGCGCGACGCCGCGCACGCTCAACATCTGGACCGACGACACCCTGGGTGAACAGAGCCTCGCCACGAGCGCCTTCCTGACCCGGGACGTCACCACGTCGTTCGCGATCGTGGACCAGTGGCGCCTGCTCGACGACCATGTCGTCGTGACCGGCGGCCTGCGCCGCGACAAGATCGAGACCTATTACCCGGGCAATCCGAGCCTCGCGGCCAACGATCCCGGCCGCACCGGCAACCGGCCCGTGCTCAGCTCCACGACCGACGTGGTGGACTGGGCCGCGCCGTTCGAGTTCGCCGACGATCCCTCGTATTCCTACACCAGCAGCTGGATGAAGACCTACGGCGCGGTGGTTCATCTGCCCGACTTCGTCAGCAAGCGCACACCGTTCGGCCTGCGCACGAGCCTCATCTTCAACCGCTCGGAGAATTTCCGGCCGGAAAACCGCGTCGATCCGATCACGGGCGCCCAGCTGACCCCGCCCACCGGCGAGACCAAGGAGTATGGCATCGCCTTCTCCCACCCGGAGAAGCGGTTCGCCGTGAAGCTCAACTGGTATGAGACGAAGGTCACCAACGCGTCGCTCCCCGACAACGGCGTGATCGGTTTCGCGGCCGACGAGTTCCTCCGGTCCTATCGCGACGCGCTGGCGATCCTGTATGTCAACGACCGGAACAAGGGCACGAACGAGTCCGGCGGCAACCCGTCGCTCACCGTGGGCACGCCGCCCAGTTCCGGTGTCGGCGGCACCTGGTATTTCCGCCCGACGGCGCAGACGGCCAACACCAGCCTCGACCTGGATCCGGCCAATACGCACCTGTATCCCTACCAGCCCGAACGCGCGCCCACGGCCGAAACCCCCTGGTCGCTGCAGGACTGGATCAACGCCGAGGATCACGCCGTCGCTGCCGCCCGGGCCATGATCAACTCGACCAAGGGTCCGGTGGCCCAGCAGTATATGAAGACCTGGAACATCGGCAGCGCCTTCAACTGGAGCTCGGCCAACTGGGGCATCACCTCGACCGGCCCACGCGGCACCCGCGTGACGGGTGACACCCTGTCCAAGGGCACGGAAATCGAGCTGTTCTTCAGCCCGCTGCCCAACTGGGACATCACGCTGAACGCGGCCAAGACCTTCGCCACGCGCAAGAACCTCGCCGGCAACATGGCCTCCTGGCTCCAGGACCGCTGGGCGCTCTACAACGAGAAATACAACGGGGCCGAGAGCGGCCTGCTCATCGGGTCGTTCCGCTGGTTCGGCCACGGCAACGGTGCGATCAACGACGCCTACGCGCGCTTCGGCCGCAACGGCTACCGCTTCTACAGCGAGTTCTACTCCCGCGAGGGCGTGAACGTCGCCGACATGCGGCCCTACCGCTTCAACCTCGTGACGAACTACCGCTTCACCGAGGGTCGCTTCAAGGGCACCGCGGTCGGCCTGTCCTATCGGTGGGAGGATCGCAGCGTGATCGGCTACGGTGTGACCGAGACGACGCCGGAGCTCTTCAGCCCCGACGGCACCCGCTCGCTCAGCGCCGCCGTCGGCGCGCTCGACGTCAACAAGCCGTTCTACAGCGACTACGAGTCGCACGTCGGCGCTTGGGTCTCCTACAGCCGGAAGATATTCAAGGACATCGACTGGCGCATTCAGCTCAACGTGAACAACGTCGGCGAAAAGGACCGCCTTCTGCCCGTCACCGTCAATCCCGACGGTTCCGGCGCGGCGTATCGCATCGCCTACGGCATGGGCTGGAATCTCAGCAGCACGTTCCGGTTCTGATCAGGTAACACCGGGTAAACTCGGGCGCCATGACCCTCCGGAGCATGGCGCCCTTTTTTGCGCAGAGGCCGCAGCAAGCATCCTCGGGGCAAGACCTCGGAGGCATTTTGAAAATGGAGGCAGGACCATCAGTCCTGCGAGACATGGGCCACGCTCTCACCAAACGCGGGGCTGATAGCCCCGCCTCCATCCAAGTCGAATCGGGATTTGGGGCACTTCAGCAAGTCCACTTCTGCCCCTTGTCTTTATGTGGGAGCGAGCTTGCTCGCGACGGGTTCGTGTCGCGTGCAAGCACGCTCCCACAAATCCACCCAAGCCGGAGCACTTGTCAGTTTCAGGCTCCTCGAAGGCTGAAGCTCCGGGGTGTTGGCCCCAACGGTAAGAATCGACCCCGGGAGCCTCACTCGATCTGCCCGATGTCGCGCTTGGTGGCCTCGATCAGGGCCTGGGTGCGGTCGGAGACGCCGGGTTTGAAAACACGCCTCACCACTCGACGACCTGCTCCGTCCAGGTCGGGCCGTCGATGTGGAAACGGCCGTTTTCGTAGCGGACGGGGGAGATGCCGAGCTGGGGTTCCTTTTCCCAGTCGAGCAACGGCTGGGCGTAGGGATGGGGACGCTTCTCATCCATGAAGAAGTGGCAGCTGCTCCAGAGCTGGCCGTCGGGTCCCGCGAAGAGCGCGTTGTGACCGGTCTCCTGGTAGGGGTCGGGCGTGTCGGTGAACTTCAGGTGCGCATAGCCGCCGCTCTGCGCGAGCTCGGGGCGGTAGCCTTTCTTGCGCGTGCCGAAAATCGGCTCGCGGTCCACCAGCTCCCAGGGGCCGAGCGGGGTCTTCGCCTTGAGCAGGCCGACCTCGTAGCCGCGCGTCCACGTGGAGAAGAACATGAAGTAGGTGCCGTCGCGCTTGAGGACGAACGGGCCCTCGATGCCACCGATCATCCACTCGGGCCAGCCGGGCTGGCGCCGGTCGAGGAACTTCTCGGCAGGCGTCGTGAGCTTGCCCTCCGAGAGGTCGATCTTCGCCTGGAAGAGGCCGCCGCCGCTGCAGTAGAAATAAACCTGGCCGTCGTCGTCCTCGAAGAGCGTGGCGTCGTTGTTATACTGCGGCGTGAGCGGGCCGGCGTTCGCCTGCTTGTAAGGGCCGGTGACCGTGTCGGCCACGAAGAGCCAGACGCTGTGGGTCTTCATGCCCTTGGGGTCCTCGGCGGTGACCCGGCCGCTGTTCACGGTCAGCCAGTATTTGCCCTGGATGAAATGGATCTCGGGCGCCCAGAAGCGGCCGTTGTAGGGGCAGTCGGGCGGGAGCGTGCTGGCATCGATGAGCCACGAATGATGATCCCAGTTGAGCAGGTCGGAGGAGACGAGCAGGCGCACGCCGGGATTGGGGCCGGTCCACACGGGGTTGGAGGTGCCGGTCGCATACCATTTGTCGCCGACCTTGATGATGAAATGGTCGCGCAGGCCGAGCGCGGCGTCGCGCGTGATCGGGTTGGTGTAGCGGAAGACCCGCGGGGCGGCCGCGACGGCCGCTTCGGCGGCATGGGCCGGAGCAAGACCGGCAACGGCGAAGCCGAGCAGGGACCGAAGGAGGGCAGGATTCATAACGGGAGTCAGACGATGTCGATGATGCCGCGCTGCACGGCGACGACGAGGGCCTCGGTGCGGGCGTTGACCTCGAGCTTGGCGAGGATGTTGGTGACGTGGAGCTTCACGGTGCCCTCGGTCACGCCGAGCGCGGAGGCGATCTCCTTGTTGCTTTGCCCTTTGGCGATGAGCGTGAGCACCGCGGTCTCGCGCTCGGAAAGGGGAGAGAAGCCGCGCTCGCTCATGCGCAGGGCGAGTTCGGGCGGGATATGGCGCTCGCCGCCGTGGACGCGACGGATGGCCTCGAAGAGCTGGTTGAGGTTCATGCTCTTGACCACGAAGCCCGAGGCGCCGGTCTTGAGCGCCTGGTAGATTTCCTCGCTGCGCGCGTAGTTGCTGTAGATGACGATCCGGGCCGCAGGAAACTCCGCGCGCACGGCCCGGATGGTCGCGAGGCCGTCCATCCCGGGCATGCGCAGGTCGAGGATAAGCACGTCGGGATGGTGCGCGCGGTAGGCGACCAGCGCGTCCTCGCCGGACTCCACCTCGGCGACGACCTGCATGTCGGGCTGCTCGGAGGCGGCATAGACGAGGCCCATGCGCATCACGATGTGGTCGTCGGCGACGAGCAGGCGGATTTTTTCGCGGCGGCTGGATTTGGCGGGGGCGGTCATGAGGAAAGGGGCGCGGGCGTGGGCACGGTGACGCGCACCGTGGTGCCGGCGCCGGGCGCGCTGTTGATCTGCAGGTCGGCCTTGATGGAGCGGGCGCGGGCCAGCAGGCCCCGCAGGCCGAAGTGCCGCTCGTCCCGGGCGGCCGCCACGGGCTCGAAGCCGCGGCCGTCGTCGGCCACCGCCAGGATTACGGCGGCGGCGCGGACTTCGAGGGTCACCTGGATGCGGTTGGCGCCAGCATGTTTCACGGCGTTGGTGATGGCTTCCTGGGCGAGGCGCAGAAGGTGATGCCGCGTGGCGGGCGACAGCGCGGCGGGCTCGGCCGGGGCCGTGACCTCGACCAGCATCGTGCCCGAGCTGATGTAGCCGGCGATCTTGCGGAGCGCGTCGCCGAGGGTGGAGTTCTGCAACAGCGGCGACTCGAGGTTCCAGACGGCCTGCTGCACCTCCTCGCGCGAGTAGGCGAGCATGTTGCGCACGACGTTGAGCTTTTGGTGCACCTCCGGGGTGATGGCGGGATGGCCCATCGTCGTGTCGAGATGAAGGATGCTGCCGCTGAGGCCCTGCTGCACGCTGTCGTGGATCTCGCCCGCGACGCGGCTGCGCTCGGCCAGCGTGGCCTCGTTGCGGGATTTCTCGCCGAGCTGGGCCATGGCGGTCTCGAGTTCCTGCGTGCGCGCCTGGACGAGGTGCTGGAGCTCGGCATTGTGGCGGAGCGAGCGGAGGTTGATCCAGCGCGCGAGGCCGAGCAGGGCGAGCAGCAGTCCCACGGTGTAACCGGCGAAGCTGGCCGGGGTGCGATACCAGGGCGGGCTGATGACAAACGCGTAGGAGAAGGGGGCCGCGGTTGACTGATGCGGGTATGATGGCCGCACCTCCAGCCGGTAGGCGCCGTCCCGGAGCTTGGGGAAGCGCAGGGTGAGGTTCCGGTCCATCGGCGTCCACGCCTCCGTCGCCGCCAGCCGGTATTCGTAGAGCGGGGGCGTGCGCCAGGCGTAGGTGCCGGAGAAGAAGCGGAAGCCGAGGCTGTTGTCGTCGAACGAAAACCGCGCCGGAAGCGCGGACCGGCCGGCCTGGTCCAGCCATTCGCGGTTCTCCTGTCCGGCCACGAGGGAAACCAGCACGGTGCGCATGCGCTCCGGCAGACGCGGAGCCGGGTGCTCAACGTGGTAGAGCGAGCGGCCGGCGTTGATCCAGACCTGGTTGTCGGGCAGCAGGGTGACGGCCGGGTAGGAATCATTGCGCAACTCGAAGGTCGTCGCATCCATCTCGTAGTCCCGGCCGCGCGGCGTGAAGGTGACGACGCCCAAAGGATGGGTGGCCCACAGCACACCGTCCTCGGCCTGCTTGACGCGGGAAATCCAATACGGCGAGCGGGCCAGCAGCGCCTCGATCTCCGGCGCCGGGTGGAGCGCCTCGCGCACCTCGTCATAGTAGGCGCGGCGGCCCGTGGCGCCACTCAGCACGATGGTGTCACCGATGGCGCCGACATTGGTCCACTGGGTTTCATTCCACGGCAGGCTGATCGGCTGCAGGTTGAGTCGGCCCTCGCGCAGGGTGAGGCGGGCGACCCGGTCGCCGCCCATCTCGATCCACAGGGCCCGTGCCTTGAGCAGGCGGATCGGGGCGTCGCCGACACCGGGAATCCGCGCGGCGCACTCGGTCCATCGCCCGTCCGTGAAACGCAGTGCGGTGATCGCCCGGTTGCCGATCACCACGCAGGTCTCCGCATCCAGAAATTCCAGCCCGGCCACGTCCTCGATCGCGATGAGGTGATTCGTCGATCCGTCGGGGGCGACGGAGAACACTTCGGTGGCGTTGCCGGCCAGGAGATGCTCCCCGCGCGCGGCGATGCAGTTGGCCGCGCGTTCGGGGTTGCCGGCAATCGCCTGGAGCGCGGGCGGCAGCCCCGGTTGCGCCGGATCGCTGCGGTAAAGCTGGCCGCCGGAACAGACCACCACCTGGTCGCGCCAGCTGACCACCTGCGGCCAGACCATGGTCAGTCCTTGCTGCTGGCCGAAACTGGTGAGCGGTGAATGGTAGAAGATTCGGTGCACCGCGTTTTCCCCCAGCACCCAGAGCACACCCGGTTCCCCGGCGGCCATCACGTTCACCTGCCGGAACTCAGGCACGCGCAGCGGCCAGGGAGACGTCGCGTCATCGGCAAAAAGATAGACACCCTGGTCCGCGACCGCCACGGCCACGCCTCCGCCGGCGAGTCGTTCCATCGCGGTGATGCTGCCGTGGATCTGGAAACCTGCCGCTGCACCCCACGGCCGCACGGTTTCTCCGTCGAAAACGACCAGCCGGCCGTCATTCAGCCCCAGCAGGGTGTGGCCGGCATCCAGGCTGGCGGCCTGCACCACGGTCTTGCCCTCCAGTCCCGGCACCGTCCGGATGCGCACCTCGTCCTCGGCCGGCAGCAGTTCCCGCAGCTGATTGTCCGAGCTGGAGGCGAACACGCGTTCCCCCACCGCAAAGGCCGCGACCAGGCGGGGGATGGAGAAGAAGTGGTTCCGGCGGCGCGCGAAGTCCCAATACACCGCGCCGTTGAATTCATAAAAATACACCCCGGTCCCGGTGGCCAAAAGTTTGTTGAAAGACGTCACGCGCGTCCAGGCGGGCGCCTCGGCCGGCACCAGCGGGGCGGCCCGGAAGAGACCGTCGGCCGTCTGCTCGACGAGCCCCCAGGATCCGCGGCCGCCGTAGTAATACGAGCCCCCGGCGAACACGATGCTGGCCATCCGCACCCGCGACGCGGCCCGCCGGTCAATCCGGTCCACCCAGGTGGAATCGTTGAGCACGGAGTAAACTCCATCATACATGGCGGCGACCCGGCCGAATTCATCGAAGCCGAGGCGCAGGCTGCGGGGGACATGGCCGATCTCATCGAGCGGGTAGGTGCGGATGAAGGGCAGGCCGCGCGGCCCCTCGGGTTCCGCAATCACCGCCGCCACAGCCACGCACGCGCAGGCGGCCAGCAGCCCACGACGAAGGATTCGGACCAAGGGCGTCCTGCCCGGTGCGGCCAAGGCAGCAGGAACGATCGGCGGGTGCGGCACGCAGGACAACATGGGGCGAAGGGTGACCGACGGGCGTCATGGGAGACGCGGCCGGATTTTTGCGTTTTCGCCGGCACGCGCGAGCGCCGAATCACCGGATGATACTCGACGAAAGGCATAGCGGCTGTCTCGACCTTTGACTCCTTGATGTGCCCTGCGCCGGGCCTCTCATGTTTATCGGGAAACCACACACACCCCCCCAACCCCCGTGTGGTTCCGACAACACCAATCCCGATGAAAAATCCAACCGTAGATCCGTGCGCGTGGCGCACTTTGACGCTGCTCGTGGCGGCCAGCGTGATGGCCAGTCATCTCAGCGCCCAGACCACTCCGGCAACCACCCCGGCCACTCCTGCCGAGCCGGAGGAGGTCCTCGTGCTCTCCCCCTTCGAAGTCACCGCCGAGGAGGACACCGGCTACGTGGCCACGTCCACCCTCG
>JAUPWC010000196.1 GCA_030916665.1 Verrucomicrobiota bacterium | reverse complement strand
GCTGGGCGCGCGGCTGCGGGCGGTCGTCGATGACGTCGCGACGCTGGCCGGCGCCGCGGCGCTGATGCTGGTGTGGGCGGGCGTCATCGAGTCCTACCTTTCCCAATATCACGAACCGGCGATACCTTACTGGGCAAAGATTCTCTTCGGCTGCCTCGAGGGCGCGCTGTTGGTCTGTTACCTCGGTTTCGCCGGCCGCAAGCAGGCCCGGAAGGAGGGGCGGCCATGAGCGGGGAGAACCGCGATGTCCTGCGGGTGCGCACGCCGGAGGGCGTGACGTTTTCGTTTCACCTGGCCAGTCCGGTGACGCGGCTGGCGGCCTGGATCATCGACAAGGGGACGGTCATCGCGGCCTGGTCGGTGGTTTCCTCGCTCATCGCTTTGCTGGGGATCTTCAGCGCCGATCTGGCGAAGGGCATCATGATGGTAGGGTTCTTCTTGGTCTCGACCGGCTACGGCATTGCGCTGGAGTGGATGTGGGACGGGCAGACGCTGGGGAAACGGGTCATGCACCTGCGCGTGATGGACGAGCGGGGCCTGCCGCTGCGGTTCTCGCAGGTGGTGGTCCGCAACTGCCTGCGGGCGGTGGATGCGCTTCCGGTGGCCTACCTCGTCGGAGGCGTGGCCGCCTTGCTTGGCCGGAAGTCGCAGCGTCTCGGCGACGTAGCGGCCGCCACGATCGTCGTGCATGACGCCCCCGCGGAGGCGGCCGATCTCGCCGGTCTGGCACTGGCCAAGTATAACTCGCTGCGCGGGCAGCAGCATGTGACCGCCCGGCTGCGGACCGCCACGCCCCCGGCGCTGGCGCAGGCCGCCTGGCAGGCTTTGCGCCGGCGCGAGGAATTTGATCCGGAGGCGCGGCTGGAGCTTTTTCAGGATCTGGCGCGGCATTTCCGCCGGATCGCGCACCTGCCGCCGGAACTGGAGGAAGGCATCTCCGACGAGCAGTTTGTGCGGAATGTGGTGGAGGTGCTGTTTGTGAGCGCTCCGCAGCAGGCGCGGGCTGCAAACCAGTCTGTCGAACCGGCGCCGGCGGGGCCCCGCGCGTAGTTTTTTTGCCGACGGGCCTAATAAACCGGGCAACCATCCGTGGAAGGAGCACAGGTCGCGTGAACAACGAACCCCACCAGTCACATGCCAGTGCCGACGCCAGCTCCTTTGTATCCGCCGCAGTCGCGCGCCATCAGGCGCCGCTCCTGCGCTACGCCACGCGCCTCCTTCACGGCGACGCCGACCGCGCGCAGGATGTGGTGCAGGACACGTTTGTCCGCCTCATGGCCCAGCCGCCGGAACAGGTGGACGGGCATGTGGCGGAATGGCTGTTCACCGTCTGCCGCAACCGCGTTACCGACGTGCTGCGGAAGGAGGGCCGCATGAGTCTTTTCGCCGAAGGCCAGGCCGAACGTCTGACCGCCGCGGAACCCCGGCCCGGCTCCAAGATGGAACGGGCCGAGCAACACGCCGCCGTGCTGCAGCTGATCGAAAAGCTGCCGCCCAACCAGCAGGAAGTCGTCCGCTTGAAATTTC
This sequence comes from Verrucomicrobiota bacterium, assembly GCA_030916665.1. Classification (GTDB taxonomy): domain Bacteria; phylum Verrucomicrobiota; class Verrucomicrobiia; order Opitutales; family Opitutaceae; genus Lacunisphaera. The sequence goes on along the minus strand of JAUPWC010000196.1, from coordinate 1,465 downwards.
AGAACGGCTTCAGCTACCAGGAGATCAGCCGCATCACGTCGCTGTCGGTGACGAACGTCGGCTTCATCCTGCACACCGCCATCAAAAACCTGCGCCACCAGATGAGCGCGCAGCCCGAGTGAGCGACCACCCGGGACCACAGACTACCGATCCAAGAGGAAAACAGAATGCATCCGAAAACGATTTCACCCGACGACCCGCGACTGACCGCCTACGCCCTGAACGAAATGGAGCCGGCGGAACGCGCGGAATTTGAGAAGCTGCTCGAGACCGATCCGTCCGCCCGGCAAGCCGTGGACGCGATCCGCGCGACCGGGGCGATGCTGTCCGGGGCGCTGGAGAGCGAATCGGCGCCCGTGGTGGCCGCAGCCGTGCGACCCGCCGCGATTTTGCCCGGCGGCGACCTGCGGAAGCTCGATGGCGGCGGACTCAAGCAGTCGAAGCTCATCCGTTTCCCGCAGCTCTACTACCTCGTGAGCGGTATGGCCGCGGCGTGTTTCGCGGTGTTCTTCGTTTATTGGCAACACACGCAGCCGGTGCTGGAAAAGCGGCAGTATCGTGAATTTGATCTGACAAAGTTGAACGGAGAGCGGAATGCAAACGCGGTGACGCCGGCACCGGTCGCGACATCCGGCACCTTGGAGCGACATTCTATCATGGTGCAAAGCGAGGCTCACGGTGATGCGCCGCGCGAAGGGGATGGCCAAAATTTGGGTCGGATGGAGCGGACGGCATTTTCCGACAGGAAGCGCGAGGCACGCTACGCGGGAGCAATTACCCATAAAAGCGATGTCGCCGCGGTCGGAGCCGCCCGAAAGGCGGTCTGGGGGGCAATGCCTGCCTCGGCTCCTTTGCCAGAAAATTTTAATACCGAGGCCTACGGTTTCCGGAAGGACAACGACTACCAGCGCGTGGCGGATCATCCGTTGTCCACCTTCTCCATCGACGTGGACACGGCGGCCTACGCCAACGTGCGGCGTTTCCTGAACCAAGGGCAGCGCCCGCCGGCCGACGCCGTGCGCATCGAGGAGCTGGTCAATTATTTTTCCTACAACTACCCGCAGCCGGTCGGTGAAACGCCCTTTGCGGCGAGTCTCGAAGTGGCTTCGGCGCCTTGGGCACCTGAGCACCGGCTGGTGCGCATCGGCCTGAAGGGGCGCGAGGTCAGCGACGCGAGTCGGCCGAAGGCCAACCTGGTGTTCCTGCTTGATGTCTCGGGCTCGATGCAGTCGGCCAACAAGCTGCCGCTGGTGAAGCAGTCGATGCGCCTGCTCGTGGACAAGCTGCGGGCCGATGACCGTGTCGCCATCGCGGTCTATGCCGGTTCGTCGGGGCTCGCGCTGCCGTCCACGCCGGTCAACCGCAAGGCCGACATCCTCGAAGCCATCGACCGGCTGGAGGCCGGCGGCTCGACCAACGGCGCGCTGGGCATCCATCTCGCCTACGACATCGCCAAGGCCAACTT
>JAUPWC010000195.1 GCA_030916665.1 Verrucomicrobiota bacterium | reverse complement strand
GGCCTGCTTGCGGCGGGCGTTGTCGATCAGGATGCGGCGCATGGCCTCGGCCGCGGAGGCGAAGAAGTGCGCGCGGTTGGCCCACGCCGGTTGGTCGTCGCCGCCGAGGCGCAGCCAGGCTTCGTGGACGAGGGCGGTGGCCTGGAGGGTCTGGCCGGGCGACTCGCGCGCCATGCGCGAGGCGGCGAGGCGGCGCAGCTCGTCATAGACCAGCGGCAAAAGTTCTTCGGCGGCGGTGGGATCGCCCGAGTTGATGCGCTGGAGGAGGGGCGTAACTTGATCAGGCTGCACGGGCTGGGAGCGTGCAGCCCCGGGAGGCAACCGGAAGGAGAAAATCAGGCATACGGTTGACTGACATGAAAAAGCGCGCCCGGTTCGGGGCGCGCTGCAAGTGGATCGCGATTGGCGAAGCGGATCAGGGCTTCAGGGTGACGCGGATCTCGAGCGGTTCATGTCCGGCGGCGGTCAAGACCACGCGGTCGTCGGCGGTGAGATCCTTGATCGTCATCGAGGCACCGGCGGCGACGGTGGTTTCCGGCACCGCGCGGGCCTTGTCCATGGCGTGATGGACGACGGCGAGCAGAACCCTGCCGCTGACCTTGAGCGAGTCCTTGGACTCGTTCTTGAGGTGGAGCACGAAGGGCGTGCCCTCGGTGCTGGCGACCTTTTCGATGGTCGGTTTCAGCGGCAGGGCGGGCGCCTTGTCGGCGGCTTGGGCGGCCGTGAGGGTCAGGCCGGCGATGAGAGCGAGCGCGAACAGGCCGCGCAGCAAGGGGAAGGAACGCAGGCAGTAATTCATGATTGGGGGGTGAGACGCCGGTCAGCTTGCGGTGGGCGGGAGACGACACAAGCCCGCTTGCTGGGCGGGTATTGTCCTTTTCAGCTCATCCGCGCCTTCGGTCCCGGAAGGGTCCAGGCACGGGCGATGCGGCCGGCCTTCACCTCGTAGATCATCGTCAACTCGAGGGTGCCGGGACCCTCGGGGAAGGTGCGAGCAACCCTCTCGTGATCAATGACGATCTCGCCGGCGACGATGCGGTGAAGGAGCACGGCGTGCAGATTGGGTTCCTGGAAACGGGCGGCGAATCGTTCCCGCAGCGCCGCGCTGCCCTTGGCGAGGAGCGTCGAGGGGAATTCGTAAAGCTCGGCTCCGTCCGCGTAGATCGCCACGAGGGCGGCGATGTCCTTGGCGTTGTAGGCGTCGAGCTGGCGCTGGATGACGTCGGCGGGAAAGTCGGACGGTGGGCTCACGCAGGCATTGGCCACGAAAAACGCAAGAAACACAAAAAACAAAACCGCGCCGGGCGGCACAGTGGCGGAGTTGGCTCGGAGGATCACCGTCCGGAAGCACCACCTGCAGCCGGCACGTCCGCGCCCGGCTTGACGGTGACGCCCATGACCTCGGCGGCGACGGCGCGCATCTCTTCCGCTTCCTTGCGCACCTGGTCCTTGGTTTTGTATTCGGTGCCGGTCTTCTTGGCTTCCCAACGAGCCCTCTGCTCCTGTTTCCATTCCGCGTAGGAAGTGGATTCGGGGGACGTGGTGCTGACGCAGCCCGTGCAGAGGCCGAGGACGACGAGCGGCAGGCTCAAAGGGCGATAGCGCATAGAGACGCGGCAAGCAGGCGCATTCTTGGGACGTTGGCAACCCCTTGCTTGGCGGTTCAACAAACGGCCGGAACAGTGGCGGATCGATGGCGGTGCGCGTGAGGTTGTAAACCGAAACATTCGCTCGCCCCGGCCGTATCACTGGCGATTCTCCCTTTCATGCCCAAGACCTCGCTGCGCTTCCGTCTGCTGATGTTGCTGGCCGTCCTGTTCGTGACGGCGGTGGCGGGCCTGGCGGCGGCGCGGTGGGCGGCGCTGCCCTGGGCGCTGGGGGCGGCCTTGCGGGCGGGCGGCGCGACGGAGGTGTCGTTTGACGTGACCAAGGTCTCGCCGTGGCGCGTCGAGGTGGACGATCTGGCCTTCAAGCTCGATGCCGTGCGCTTCGCCGCGGGGCGGACCTCGTTTGAGCGCGCCCACTGGTGGTCGCCCTCGCTCGGGCGCATCAGCGTGCAGACGGCCCGCGTGGATCTGGACGTGGACAAGCTGGCGGCCAGCAAGCCGGACGCTGCGCCCGCGAGTGCCGCACCTTCCGCTCCGGCCAAGCTGCCGCTGGATGGCCTCTCGTTCGACGGACAGGTCACGGTGCGCGCCGGCGACAAACTGGAACAGGCGCTGACGGTGCGTTTTGACGTGCGGCCGGAAACGAGCGGCGAATGGCGCGGCGAGGCGACGGTGACCGCGCCGGGCTTGGACCTGGCGGTGGCGGCCAGTTACGCGCCGGGGACCGCGCAGGCAGACTTTCAGACGACGGCATTGCGGGTGGACTTGCAGCCTTGGCGCGCGTGGCTGGAGCACTGGACGCCGCTGCCGGCCGGGCCGTGGGATTTTGCCGGCAAGGTGAACGGAACCGTCAAGGGCTCCTATCGGGACGGGAAATTGGGCGGGCAGGGCGAGTTTCAGTTGCGCGAGGCGCGACTCGCCAATCCGGCTCTTGCCGTGACGGCCGAGGGCGTCGAAGCCGATGTCGCCGCGCTGGACTTGGGTCAGATGCAGGCGTCAGGGGTGGCGGTGCGGGCGAAGTCCGTGACCGCCGGCACGGTGGCCATGAGCGATCTCAACGCCGAGTTGGCAAGCGCCACCGCGGAGCGCGTGGACGTGTCAGCCCTGTCGGTGCGTGCGCTCGGCGGGACGATGCACGTGGAGTCCTTTGTTTACCGGTTCAGTGATCCGGCCATCGAGGCGGTGGTGCGGGCCGAGGCGATCCGCGCCGAACAAGTGCTGGCGCTCACCCAGAACCTGCCGGCGCGGGCGACCGGCGCGCTCAGCGGACGCCTCCCGCTGCGTTACGCCTCGGGCGCGTTGCAGCTGGGCACCGGCTGGTTGGGTTTGGCCGAGGGACAGAGCCTGGAGATTCAGTTCCAAGCCGAGGGCTTGCTGACCGCCGGCGCATCGCCGAAGAGCGCCAATTACGCCGTGCTCAAGCAGGTCGAGGACGGCCTGCTGAAGCTCAAGGTCACGGAATTGCGCCTGGACGTGCGCCCGCCCAACGCGCCGCCGAACCGCACCGCGCAGCTGCGCATTTCGGGCGAGCCGGTTGATCCGCGGGTCAAGGCGCCCGTCACCCTCGACCTCAACGTCAACGGCCCCCTCGAGAGCCTGCTCAACCTCGGCCTGAAGGGAGGCGTGAGCGTGGGAACCAAACCCTGAGCAGGCTGACTCAAATCAGAACCCTTCGCCACGGATTACCCGGATGAACACCCATGAGATGATCAATCAACGCGCGGACTTGGATTTAATCCGTGCCTATCCTTGAAATCAGTGGTCCAATTTTTCCCATGAAACGCTTTCTCCTGCTCACGTCCGCCTGTCTGCCGGCCCTGTTTGCCGGCTGCGTGAACGTGAAGACCGCGCCGATCGAAGTGAAACCGATCCACATCACCGTGGACGTGAATGTGAAGGTGGACCGCGCCCTCGACGACTTCTTCGGTGAACTCGACAGCAAGTCCGCCACCCACGAAACCCCGAAGTCCTGACGCCCATGAACGCCCGCCTCCTTTCCTTCCTCGCCCTTGTCACCCTCTCGGCCGTGGTCGCCCACGCGGACAGCGCCGCCGACCTCCGTCGCCGCATGGAGCAACGCCTGCCCGCCATCGACGCCCTCAAGGCCGAGGGCGCCGTCGGCGAGAACAACCGCGGTTTTCTCGAGGTGCCGCCCGCCGGCAAAGCCAGCACCGGCACCGTTATCGCCGACGAGAACCGCGACCGCGAAACGGTCTATGCCCTCATCGCCTAGCAGACCGGCGCCACGGCCGACGCCGTCGGCAAGGCCCGCGCCCGCCAGATCGCCACCGGCAGCAAGTCCGGCGTGTGG
>JAUPWC010000194.1 GCA_030916665.1 Verrucomicrobiota bacterium | reverse complement strand
TGGCCGGTGAGGAGGACGCGTTTGCCGCGATAGGCCTGGGCGAGGGCGTTCACCATACCTTCCACGGCGCCCGTCCGTCCGCCCAGAGTTTGTTGAGATACTGGGCTTCCTGATAGGTGTCCATCGGCTGCCAGAAGCCCTCGTGCTTGAAGGCGTTGAGCTGGCCGTCGCGGACGAGATCGTCCATCGGCTTGCGCTCGAGGAGCATGGTGGGGTCGTCGGTCAGGTAGTCGAATATCCGATGATCGCAGACCATGTAGCCGCCGTTGACGTAGGCATCCTCGAACTGGGGCTTTTCGTTGAAGGTGTGGATCTGGCCCGAGTCTTCGATGCGGAGGCTGCCGAAACGCCCGGCGGGGTGGACTGCGGACAACGTGCAGACCTTGCCCGCGGCTTGGTGGGATCGCACGCTGGCGTTGATGTCGATGGTCGCGAGGCCGTCGCCGTAGGTGAGGAGAAAGGGTTCGCCAGCCGGGATGTATTTCTGGATGAGCTTCACCCGGTAGGCCGTCATGGATTCCTGGCCGGTGTTGGCGAGGGTCACGCGCCAGTCGTCCTCTTCGTGGCTGCTATGGAACTGGACCGCCGGATTGGCGCCGAGGCTGAGGGTGGCGTCGCAGGTGTTCCACAGGTAGTTGCGGAAGTAGTCGCGGATCATCTCGCCCTTGTAGCCGAGGCAGAGGATGAAATCCTTATGCCCGTAATGGGCGTAGGTTTTCATGATATGCCAGAGGATCGGGCGTTCGCCAACGGGGACCATCGGCTTGGGGCGATATTCGGTTTCTTCCCGCAACCGGGCACCTTTGCCACCGCAGAGAATGACGACTTTCATCGTGCTTAGAAATGCGGTTCACGACGAAGGTTGGCAACGAAAGACTAGGACCAAAGCTCGGCCCGCGGAGGTGGAGCGACTTGACCCCAAGGCGCTGGTTCGGAGCGGCGTCGCCGCAACGTGCTGGGTCCGCGCGTTCCGCCTTCCGGTGCAGGAGATCTTTCGCCGCCAAATGGCGCAGAACTGATCCGTCCTGCGATGCACCTTTTCCGCGCGCCGATGGGCGCCTTGAGAGCACCGCGAGCCGACGGTCTCTTCGCGCCTCTTTGCGGCCCACCACCAGGCTTTGGTTCCAACCCGGGCGCGAGAGAATGGCTGGGTAAAGACAATGGTTTTCGAGGATGGTTTCACGAAAGGAGGGGCATGGGGCGGTAAAGTCGCCCCGGCAAACAAGGGGAAATCCCGTCCTTCTCCCCGGCCTTGCTCCCTCCTCCCGCCTTTGTGGCCAGTCGCGCCGCTCACCGCGGAAGGCGTAAAACCTCATTGATTTTTCGACCGATTATCCGGCGCCGCTCCAAACTGACGCACCCGACGGGCGGGGAGCAGGAGTCTTTCGGTACCAGATAAAAAACGCCGCAATCCACCGCGGTGGCGAAATCAAGGCCGTCGGCGCCGTTAAGCAGTACCTGCCACGGCTCAAGCTGCGCTCCGGGTGGACGCTTGGTGCCGTACAGCACGTTTAACCTCAAGAATTCCGTGTCCTGGCAATCCTCCTCGCAAGAGAGGATTACAGCCGGATGGGCATCACGGTCCTTGGGATTTATCCGCACCCGGACTATGTCCCATTGGTGCATCGTCAACGAACCGGCGAAAGGTTGATCGCGGCGCGGTTGCCGGCCGCGTAGTCGGAGGGCCGGCGCCGGAAGTGCCCGGCGGGCCGTTCCGGGATGGGCGCAGGCACCACATATTCGGTCAGCTGCACCAAGCGGTTGCCTTTGCGGATGACCACCGGTTCTCCGTCCAGAGCCCGGTCGATCAGTCGACCCATACGGGGCTTCGCCTGGGAAAGGGTGAGGATTTCCATAGGCCTGAATTTAGGTCTGAAAAGAGGTCTGTCAAGGGACCATGCGGCGAGGGACGGTCGGCGGGAGCGGTGTGGGAGAAGGGGGCGGGGCGCTCGCACGGCGGTCACAGACCGCCGCTACAGGTTTCGATCACCTTTTCCTTGCTCCCTGCTCCTTTCTCCCGCCCGGCCTTTCCTCATCGCGGTCCGGCTTACCGGGCCCGGAGGCCGAGCTTCCAGAGGAATTCGATGAAGGCACTGCGACGGAGATAGCGCAGCAGGGTCGGGCTGGTTTCCAATTCTTCGGGAGGGAAGGGACGTCCGAAGGTCCGCTCGCGCAGGCGGGTGATCTCGGCCTGTCCCACGGAGTGCATCTGCGCGCTGGTCTTCTGGGCCGAGTGGATGCGGAAGCAGGCGAGGAAGTAGGGCACGCGGACGATCTTCGCCCCGGCGGCCTGGAAGCGCAGCAACAGGTCCCAATCCAGCGCGAATTTGAACGAAGAGTCGATGCCGCCGACCTTGTCCCAGATGCGCCGTCGCCAGAACATTGTTTCCTGCGGCACAAAGTCATTCAGGCGGAGCACCTCGGGGTCGTGCTTGGGCAGGAACCAGCGGCCGATCTCCCGTGAGTTTTCATCCACCAGGATGCGGTGTCCGTAGATCACATCCACCTCCGGATGCCGGGCAAAGTAATCCGCCACGAAACCCAGCGCACCGGGAACATAGAAGTCGTCGGAATTGATCCACGCCATGAGGTCGTCCGGCCCGCCCGAGGTCTTGGCGAAACCCTTGGCGATGGCATCGGCCTGGCCGGCGTCAGGCGCGCTGGACCAGACAAATGCTCCTTGGGCATTTGTCGGAGGCGGGAGGCGGGAGGCGGGAGACTGGAAAACTGAAGTCGGAGTCTGGAGACTGGAGGCGGGAGACGGGTGGGCGGTTGACGGTGGACTGTGGGCATTGTCCGGTTGAGATCCGGCCTCCTGCCTCCGGTCTCCCGTCTCCGAATAATTGCGCGCCCATCGCGCAATTATCTCCACGCTGCCATCCGTCGATCCGCCGTCCTGCACGACGTAGTCACACGCTACGCCGGCCTGATCCAGCACGCTGCGCATGGTGTCGGGCAGGTAGCGCACCTGGTTGAAGGAGGGCGTGACGACGGTGAGCTTCGGGGCTGATTGCGCTGACGCTGCCGGCGGAAATTTCTCCCCGGCCAGCGGTTGTGCCGAGTGGATCGGGTGTCCCGGCATCTGGAAGAACATCAGTTCCTGCCAATCCCCGCCCCGCAGCCAAAGGGGGAGTCTGGGCCGGTTGATGGCCGTTCTCCGGCTAAAAAAAAGGTGCCAGCTGCCGTCTTGGAGCTGCGCTTCCAGCCGAACTTCATGGTCGCCGTTGGGCAGCACTCCTCGGATCTCAAATCCCGTGTTCCCATCCGGTGCCTCGGGCAGGGTGGCCTTCACGTCCGGGCGAGGCAGACCGGTGACCCCTGCCAGAACCGTTTCGCCAGCCCGGAGGCGAATGCCCCGGATGGCGGTGCCGTCGGCGGAGAAGCCCCAGCCGCGCGCAATCAGACAGCGCGGCAAGCGGCTCCAGTCTGAAGGCTGTTCGAGGTTGAATCGCAGCGGCGCCCGACCAACCGGGTTTTTCGCTGGGCCGCGGGAGAGTTCGTAATCGTCGCCGTCGAGGGAGAACTGCGGATTGTGAAATTCGCGAGAGGCCACCGCGTGCGCGGGCGTTAGGCCAGCAGGATCGCGCCACGACGCATCCAGTCTCGCGTGGGCCGAGGCGCAAACCCGGTGATAAAGTCCGCGGCGGCGAAGCTGACTCAGAAGTGCGGGCCAGGTTTCGCCTCCGTCGGCTTTGCCGGAAAGCAGCAGGGAGCGTTTGATGGCGATGCAGCGGGGCGAAACGGAATCCACCTCGCGATTGCAGCGCAACGAACCGTGGTAGCCGTCGCTTTCGCGGTGAAAGCCGCGCATCAGGGACCTGGCCCCTGCGGCGCCGGCCTCATAAACCAGGCCTTCCTTGGCGACCAACACGGGTGCGACGCAACCCGAGTCGGGCAACGCGGCGAGAGCCACCAAGTCAGCCAAATCGGCGTCGGAACGCCACTGCACATCGGGCGTGTGCCCGACGATCACGTCAGCTTGGCTCCGACGGGCCAGGGCAGTCAGGTGGTCCAACCAAGCTCCCTCGGCCTCGATTGAGACCGCTTCGTGGGTCGGCCTGGTGGTGGCCCGCAAACGCACGCGGTGTCCACCGGTGGACTCCGCGCGGCGCGGGTCGCCGACCCGTTGCAGGTGGGCTTGGACCGCGCGGGCCTGCTTGTCGTCCATGTTGCCCTTGATGTTGCCTAGCCGCGCACTCGAACCGGCGGCCTGACGCCAATGATACAGGATGCGCGGGATGTGGCCGATGCGGCGGGTGCGTTCGCTCAACCGCAGGATGAACTCGAAATCCTGCACGCCGTCGAAGGCCGGATCAAAACCGCCGATCTCCCGGGCGAGGGAGCGGCGGACGCAGAGCGCATGGCCGACATACATCACGCCGCGCAGGAATTCCGGGGAGAAGTCCGGCTTCAGCATCGGCTGGATGCGTATGCCGTCGGCGGTGATCTTGTCCTCGTCCGAGTAGATCGCGTCCCAATCGGGTTCGCGACCGAGTCGGGCGGCAAACTCGGCGAGCGCGTGGGGCCGCAGCACGTCATCGTGATCGAGCAACACGATGAAATCGCCCTGCGCCAGCGCGAGGGCGTCGTTGGTGGCGCGGCTGATGCCGCCGTTTTCCGTCCGGACCTTAAGCCGGATGCGCGGGTCGCGGGCGGCCGCGGTTTCGAGGATTCGCGTGATTTCGGCGGAGGCCGAGGCATCATCAACCACGCAGAGTTCCCAGTGGCCGTCGTGTTGCTGCGTGACGGACGCGAGGCAGGCCTCCAGGTCGACGGCCAGCGGACGATAGACCGGCAGCAGCACGGAGAAGAGCGGGCCGGGGGTCCGTTTGACCGCGGGTGCAGCCGGATCGGGATCGTGCCGGGCTGCCCATGCTGGGTAGTTGCGCCAGTCGAGCGCCCCCCGCGGGAGATCGGCTTCGGTCAGGGTGCGGAAGGGAATCAGGGTGCCCTGCTCGACGATCGCGCAGAGTTCGACGGGTTGCGCGAAACTCGAACGGTCGAGTTCGAGGCAGAATCCGGTATAGAGCGCGCGAGAATCGCCGTGATGGTGCTGCTGGACGTCGGGGCGGGCGATCAGCCCGGAGCAGGACCACAGGGCCGCATCACGATGGACGGCGGCCACGCCTTGCGGTCCGGCGTAGGAGGAGGGAAAGCACCAACCGGAGAGGACCAAGGTGCCGGGGCTCTCCGTGGACCAGCGGACTTCCTCAAGATGGGCCTCCACGCCCGTCGGAGGGACCGACCAGCCGGGCAGTTCGATTTTCAGCAGCTTTTCTGCGAGGGTGCGGATGATCCCCAACCGGGCCGGCAGCACACGCTGCCTGTATTCGGCGGTGTTGTGCGTGGCTTCCAGCTGCAATTGCCGGAGCCAGAAATACAGATGCCAGACGAGGCCCGGAGAAGCCGGCAAGGCGCGGGCTGTATCCAAAGCAGGATGGTCGCGCAGCAGCCGGGAGAGCACGCGGAAGCGCACCGCGTCCTCGGCGAAAAAATGGGTGCGGCGCGCAAACTCCGCGTCGATCAGGCGGACGGAGCCATCGTTTCCGACCAGCAGATTGGCGGGCAGAAAATCGCCGTTCGTCCACCGCGTCACGGCCGGGGTGGTGGCCAGGGAGGTGTAGAGGGCAGGCAGCAAGGTGCCGGTAAGCGCCTTCCGCTCGGCGGGGCTCCAGATGGAAAGGGCGGGCAGTTGCTCGGACCAGAGCTGCCATTCCTCCCGTCGCGCCGCTTCGGTTGAAGGCTGTTCGGACGCGGCGAGTGAACGCGACACGGTGGCGAGTGCGGCCAGAATGGTCTCGTTGGAGTGATCCTTGGTCCGCACGTTTTCATCCAGCGGATTCCCGGCAAAATACTCCTCTGCGATCACCTCGCAGTCATTCAACTGCGCGTGGAAATGCAGGCGGGGGATGATGCCGGGACACGCTGCGGCGAGGGCGGCGTGGGTGTCCGCCAGCCGGCCCAGGGAGCGGGCGAGCGTGAGTTTAACTCTCGGACCATCCGGCAGAGACGCCAGCCAGCTGGAGCGCGCCTCCTCCGGCCGCCGATCGCTGTTGCCGGAGGCGAGCGCTTGGGGTGGCGGCGAGGCGGCGAGCAGGCCGCGGGCAACCAGTTCGCTGAAGGTCACGTCGATGGAGGGCGCGCTCATGCGGGAGGGCGTTCAGCCGGCGCGGACGAAGAAGCTCGGCGCGAAATGATGGGCGACGCCGCTCGCGGCGAGCGCGCGATAGCGCTCCTGCAGGGCGCGTTGAAACACCGCGTCCAAGGGAGACCCGTCGTAGCCGTTGTGCTCCGGCGGGACCTCATGGGCGGCGAGCCAGGCGTTAAGGGCCGTGCCGTTTTCGCCGAAGGGAATGATCTTTTCCGGCAATTTATAGTCGGGAAACGCGCCGAAGAAGTCGATCTGCGTGAAGCCGGCGGCGCGCAGCATCGTCTCCAATTCCGGCTGGGAGTAGGTGAAGGCCTGCAAGGGGCCTTGACCGGTTTGCTCCCACCGCTGGCGGGCCAACGGCGCCGGCAGGTTGCCGATGTGCGGCACGCCGAGGTGGTCGTCGGGGCAGCCGAGGAGGTATTTCAGGCCGAGCCGGTTTTCGATGCCGAGGATGAGTGACCCGCCGGGGGCCAGTTCACGGCGGATCTTGGCCAGGAACTCGCGCTGCCGCTGCTGCGGGTCGGTTTGGGATTGGAAGGCGCCGACCCATTCGAGCACGCCGATGACGCAGATGAGCGCGAACGGAGTCTCGAAGCGAACGTCGAAGTAGTCGGCGCCAATTCCGGTGAGCTTGGTCGCCACACCATCCTGGCGGGCGGCGGCGGTGATGAAAGCGAGGCGCTCGGCCACCGGTTCCAGGGCGACGACGGGGCGGGTTTCCGCGAGGGCCCGGGCGGTCTGGCCCCAACCGGCGCCAATCTCAAGTGCCGGTCCGGTGCAAGGCGGGAGCACGTCGGCGAAGAAAGCGGTGCGGTGGGGTGACGTGATGATCCGGTGCAGCCAGGGTTTGGCCGCGGCGTAGCGCGCCTGCACGGCTTCGCGCCAAGGTCGTCCCGATTCGATCTCCCGGACCAAGTCGAGCAAGTCCTCCGACGGGGTGTCGCGGAAGCCCAGTTCCCGGGGGAGGTTGAACGTCTGCCCACCCTCCAGCGTGATCCGGCGGTCGCGATGGGTGAAGGCGATCATGCCGGTCGGGTGGCCTTCGCCGGCGCGGATACCACGATGGTGGTCGGGCAGTGGGCGAGGCCGAAGGATTTGTCGCGGGGCATCACGTCGAAGCGGATGCTGTCGTAGCGACGGTGGATCACCTGCACCTCGCCGTTCACGAGCCGCACCCAGCCGAGGGAGATGAAATAGACCCCGGCCTGCACGTTGAGCTGCACTTCGAACAGGACCTCGACCCGGCCACCGGGGGCGACGGAGGCGGGCGTCTGGTTTTGGAAATAGGTGTTGGTGCCGTAGATTTCCTGGCCGCGGACGTCCTTGATCGTAAGGGCGTAGATGGGGTCCTCGACGGGTTGCGCGGCCAGGCACGACAGCCGCACCCGGATACGGCTGCCCGCGGGGAAGGCGAGGCGGGCTTGGTCGTCGGCATCCGTGATGGTCACCGTCTCGATCCGGCCGAGTTCGCCGCCGTAGGAATATTCCTTGTCGGAGATCTGTTGGTGGGTGCGTTCCTCGGTGAGGAGACGCTCAGCGGCGGGAATGCCGCTGGTGGAGGAAGGGAGGAGGGAAACGGGAGAAGGGAGGAGGGAGGAGGGAGGAGGGAGGCTGGCTGCGGGAGAAGGGGGAAGGGAGGAGGGAGAGGGGACGGTGGACGGTGGGACGGGGGAAGGGGGAAGGGAGGAGGGGGAAGGGAGGCTGGTGACCGGTGGCCGGTGGCCGGTGGCCGGTTCTTGGTCTCCCTGTTCTGGCAACCGGTAACCGGCTTTCGACAAGTGACCACCTCCGCTGATCGTCCGGTCTCCGGTCTCCGATCTCCGGTCTCCGTCTTGCTGCCGCATGGCCGCAAGATCATCCCGGATGGCCTCCACACCGTGCGGGCTGGTGATGAGTTTCGTGTAGATGTTGGTGACGTCGTTGGGCGAGCCCTGGAGCAGCACCTCGCCGCGCTCCAGCAGGACGGCGGTGCGGCACATGCGCTTCACGGCGTTGGTGTCGTGGGAGACGAAAATGATCGTGCGGCCCTCCTTGAGCATCTGATCGAGCGTGGCATGGCACTTGAACTGGAAGCGGGCATCGCCCACCGCCAGCGCCTCGTCGATGATGAGGATGTCGGCGTTGACGTGCACGCAGACGGCAAAGGCGAGGCGCAGGGTCATGCCGCTGGAATAGGTGCGCACCGGCTGGTCGATGAATTCGCCGATGCCCGAGTAGGCCACGATGGCGTCGAATTTTTCGATGATCTCCGCCTTGGTCAGGCCGAGGATGGCGGCGTTGAGCTGGATGTTTTCGCGGCCGGTGAAGTCGGGATTGAAGCCGCTGCCGAGTTCGAGGAGGGCCGCGACCCGGCCGCGCACCGCGATTGATCCCGTGCTGGGCTGGACGGTGCCGGCGATCATCTGGAGCAGGGTGCTCTTGCCGGCCCCGTTGCGGCCGATGATGCCGAGGCATTCGCCGCGGGCGATCTCGAGGGAGATTTCCCTGACGGCCGTGAATTGCCGGTGTGCGGCCGCCGGTTTGCCGCCGGACCACAGCCGGCGCAGCGGAGCCATCAACCGGGCGGACGGATCGTCCCAGATGGTGTAGGTCTTGGTGACGCCGCGCAGGGAGATGACGGTCTCGGACGGGGAATCCTCGGCAGAAGGCATGACCCCGTCAGGAGAAGGGAGGAGGGAGAAGGGGGCAAGGACGGAGACGGGCGCGAAGCGCGCCAGTTGAAGTTGGAAGTTGAAGTTTAAGCTGTGGAGGCAAGCCGGAGACCGTAGGACGCAGGACGGTGGGCGCGAAGCGCCATTTTAAGTTGGGCACTGTTCCAGCGTTCTCGCCGGACATGGGTTTGTCCGACGTTCTTGGACATTCGTCCAAAACGTAGGCAAAGGTGGACGGTGGGCGAAATAGGGGTGCTATTTGAGCACCAGATCGATCCCCGCTCTTGTTGCGGCACCGCGCAAATCGCGGTCAAGTGTTGCCAAGGGCAGTCCCTTTCTCAGGGCCAGCTCGAGATAGGCGGCGTCATAGGCCGTCAGACCGTATTGTTCGGCCAGGGCCAGGGTTTGGCTCCACGCGAGCGAAGGGGTCTCCATGTCCACCTCGATATCGTATAGCTGCAGCGTGGAGAAAAATTTCCTGATGCCGGCTTCGTCAATGCGGCCACGCTTTTTGGCTCCGAGCAGGACATTGGCGATCTCCAGGTGCCAGAGGGATGGCACCCACACTTTCCGGCCGCAGGCGATTCCGTCCTGAAACGCGGTCGTGGCGGCGGTGGATTCGTCGGCAAACACCCAAGGCAGTGCCGCCGAGCAATCCATGGCCACATCGCTCAACTCCGCCCCTCCGCGATGAGGTCACGGACCGCGAGACCCTTGAGGCTGTATTTCCGACTCATCGCGCG
>JAUPWC010000193.1 GCA_030916665.1 Verrucomicrobiota bacterium | reverse complement strand
CGTTGTTTGCGTTCGTTGGCGGGCAGGCCGCGGTAGGTGAGCGGGAGCTCGACGTTTTCATAGACGGTGAGATCGCCGATGAGATTGAAGGATTGGAAAATGAAACCGATCTCGCGGTTGCGGATGCGGGCGCGCTCGGGGAGTGTGAGGCCCTGCACGGGGCGGCCGTTGAGGATGTAGGTGCCGTCGGTCGGCGTGTCGAGGAGGCCGAGGATCGAGAGGAGCGTGGACTTGCCGCAACCCGAGGGGCCGGCGATCGAGACGTATTCACCCTTGCGGATGTCCATGTGGATGCCGGAGAGCGCGTGGGTTTCGACTTCGTCGGTGAGGAAGACCTTGGTGACGCCTTCGAGTTTGATGAGGGAGGGGGAGTCGGAGCTCATGGGAGATTTTCGATTTTCGATTGGTGAGGACTGGATCGGGGGGATAACACGGCGAGATGGCCGGGGGTTACGGGAATTTTCGATTTTGGATTCTCGATTTTCGATGGGGGTGCTGAGGCAGCTTTACGAAGACGGAGATTGGTCGCCCGGCTCGGTGGCGACGAGGAGCGTGAGCAAAGACAAGATGAGAAGCGGGCAGAGCATGGGAGGTGGGAGGAGTCGAAAATCGAGAATCCAAAATCGAAAATTTACGGCTTAGTTGAGCTTCACGCGCTGGGCGGAGTCGTGCTGGGACATGTCGGAGAGGATCACGCGGTCGCCGGGCTGGAGGCCGGCGATGACCTCGATGGTGTTGACGGAGCTGCGGCCGAGCTGGACCTGGGTGCGGACGGCCACGTCGTCTTCGCCGAGCTTGAAGATCGAGATGGTGCTGCGCTCCTGGCCGAAGGCCGGGCGGTCCACGAAGACCACGTCGTCGAGGCGCTCGAGCTCCACCGTGCCGTCCACGGAGAGGTCGGGACGGGCGCCCTTCGGCAGGGCGTCGGAGATGGTGACGTCCACGGTGACGGTGCCGTTCTGCACGGCGGGATCGATGCGCGAGACGCGGCCGGCGACGATGCCGTTGCGGGTGTCGATGGAGGCAACCTGGCCGATGGCGATGTCCTTGGCCTGCGTTTCGGCAATGCGAACCTCGGCCTTGAGTTTGGTCGGATCGGCGACGCGGGCGATGTTCTGGCCGGGCTGGACCTGGGCGCCGACCTCGACCGGCAGGGCGGAAAGCACACCGACCATGGTGGCGCGGACCTGGAGGGCTTCGAGTTCCTCGTTGCGCAGGCGGGACATCGAGGCGAGGCGCTCGACCTCGGCCTCCTGCACGGCGAGCTGCGGCTTGATGGACTCCTTGGCGAAGGCGAAGCGCTTTTGTTCGATCTCGTTGCGAGTGCGGGCGGTCTCGGCGGCAACCCGGGAGAGCTTGTGCTGCACGGGCGAGACGAGGCCGTCCTTGAGCAGCTCATCATCAACCTCGGCCTGAAGGCTGGCGCGCTCGAAGGTGTCGCGGGCCAGAGCGGCGGCGGCTTCGGCGGCGAGCAACTGGGATTCGAGCTGCACGCGCTGGTTGGCGAGCTGGGCCTCGGCGGCGAGCAACTGGGACTTCGCGTTGGCGGCGTTGGAGACCACGTCGGGGTTGCTCAGTTCAAGAATGAGGGTGCCGGGCTCGACGGGCGCGCCGGGGCGGATGATGATCTTGTCCACGCGACCCTGGGTGCGGGCGGCGATCCAGCGGATCTCCTCGGGCACAAGGGTGCCGAGGCCGCGGACTTGGCGGAGCATCGGGCCGCGTTTGACCGTGCCGACCCACACGAGGTTGCGCTCCATTGTGGGAGCGGCGGGTTTGAGCTGTGAAAGCAGCACCGTGATGCCGCCGAGGACGGCGACGCCAATGACGGCGTAGATGATGCGTTTGCGGCGTTTTTCCTTGGCGACGTTGGGGCGGGCGATGTCCATGCAGGGCTAGATTGCCCCTAGCATTGCACCGCGCGTGCCAAGTGCAGGACTGAGCTTTAAGTCATTGGAAACAAGCAACAAAAGCTGTTCGGCAAAGTGTGCGAATTTTCCACTCAGAGCGAAGCCGGGAAGCAGGTGTCCCGAAAGTGGGATGCAAGTACGAGTCGGTCAAAGGGAGCGCCGCAGGGTCGCCACGTAGAAACCGTCGGTGTTGCGCGTGCCCGGGAGGAGCGTTGTGCCGAGACCGTCGAAGGTGCCTCCGTGGGTGTCGGCGGCGGGCAGTGACTGGAATTGCGGGTGTGCCTGCAGGAACGCGGCCACGACGTCGTGGTTCTCGTGATGACTCATGGAGCAGGTGGCGTAGATGAGCAGGCCGCCGGGTTTCACGCGCGGGGCGTGCCCGTTGAGGATGGCAAGCTGTGTCTGGGTGAACGAGGCGATGGTCTCCGGCTTCACATACCACTTGAGGTGCGGCTGGCGGCGCCAGGTGCCCGAGCCGGAGCAGGGTGCGTCCACGAGAATGCCGTCGTAGGCGGAGTCGGGAATGTTCGTAATACGAACATTGGTCAGGCGGGCGCGCTGGGCGCGGTCGCGCAGCTCCTCCAGGATTTCGGGGCGGATGTCGGTGGCGTCCACGTGACCGCTGTCGCCGAGCAGACGGGCGAGTTGGAGGGTCTTGCCGCCGGCGCCGGCGCAGGCGTCGAGCCACCGACCGCCGGGCGGGATCGGCGCGGTGGCGAGCACAAGCTGCGAGCCGAGGTCTTGGATTTCGACGAAGCCGCGGCGGTAGGCGTCGGTGTTGGCCACCTCGGCGTTGGGCGGCAGGCAGAGCGCGTCGGGAAAGTCGGCGGCGGTATCCCAGGTCCACTGTTTCGAGCGGAACTCATCGAGCACGATGTTGCGGTCGTTGACCTGGAGTCGCACCCAGACGTTGGCGCGCGTGTTAAGGGCGTCGAGATGCGGCGGTTTGAACGCGGCGGGACAGTGCTCGGCGAACCACGCGGGCAGCAGGGCGGCCGGTGAAAACACCGGTGCCTCGCGGAGCGAGCAGGGGGAAGAGTCGGACGCCTCAGTGGGCTCGAGCGGCCCGACGAGGCGGGTGAGCGCAGCGGCTTTCTCGTCGAGCGAGGCCGGGGCGGCGGGCCAGTCGGCGCAGAGTGCGGCGCGGTAGTGGGCGGTGGCCTTCAGTTCGGGCGCGAGCCAGGCGATGACCTGGCCGGCGAGCGTGGGTGACGCGTCCAGCAGCGGGTCGGTCCACGGCAGGAAGCGGAGCCAGGTGTAGATGAGTTCGCGGTAGAGCTTGCGGTCGCGGGAGCCGATGGAGCGCTGGCGGGCGAGCAGTTCCTTGATGCGACGCGGCAGGGCGCTGTCGCGCCGCACATGCGGGCGCAGCTCGGCCACGAAGGCGAGAAACAGGCGCTGCTGGTTGGCGGCGATACCGGGATTCATGGATGGATCCTGAACAACACAAAGGAGCCATGGAGCGAAGCCAATCCGCTTTCTTTGCTCCTTCGCTTCTTCGTGTTCAATCGGCGGGAATCAGAACTTCAGCAGATCGACCTCGATGTTCAGCGAGAAGTCGCTTTCGCGGCGGGGGCCGTCGAAGAAGGATATCTCGTATTTCATGGCCCAGGTCTGGCCGAGGCGCTGCCACACGGCGTAACTCTGCTCGTTGAGGCGGTTGTTGCGCGCGTCGTAGCGCCACAGGGCGGCGACGTCGAAGGACTCGTTGATGCGGCGGCGGTATTCAAGGAGGTATTCGTCGTATTGGCCGCGCAGGAAGTGCGTGGAGAGGCGGAGCGACCACCATTCCTGATCGATGATCGTGAGGCCGGTGTTGATCTCCTGCAGGCGCGGGGCGTGCAGGTCGTGGCGGTGAAACACCTCGAAGCGCAGCCAGGGCGCGGGCGTGACCGCCAGTTCCGTGTAGAAGTCCCCGAGATGCTTCGCGCCGGGCGCGGGGTCGAAGTCGTAGTCGGCGGCGAAGGTCAGCGCGGCGAGGTTGCGCGAGCCGTATTTCGCGTCGCGGGTCTGGAGCGTGTTGACCAGCAAGAGGCGCGCGGTGTTGAGCGCGGAGAGTTCGTCAATGAAACGGGAGTCGCCGATCGAGAGCGGCTGGAGGTAGGTGGAGAACGCGCGGCGGTCGATGGACGGGATGTAGGCGCGTCCGCGCGCGGCCTCGGGGGCGTAGCGGTAGGAGAGCTTCGGCTCGACGAGGTGGCGCAGGCCGTCGATCTCCCAGACCTCGTTCTTGTAGTCGAAGGTGCCGTTGGCGAGCAGGCGGGCGTCGAAGCCGACTTCGCCGATCGTGCGCGTGTAGTCATTTTTGCCGCCGAGCGCGTCGGTGTAGTGGGTGACGCGGCCGCCCGCGACCGGCGTGAGCGTGAACCACGGCGTGGGCGCCCACGGGCGCGAGAGGCCGTAGTAGGCGTCGAAGCGGTTGGTGCGGAGGCGCGGGTCGGCACCAAAGGCGTCGGCCTCGAGCACGGCGGCGCTGGCGTTGAAGCGTTCGTAGAAACCGAACGGCAGCGCGGTCGGCAGCAAATCGAAACGGATCTCCGGGAGCCGCTCCTGCACGCGGTGGTAGCGGTTGGGGTGGAAGCGCGCGAAGGCGCTCAGCACATAATTGTCGCGGGTGTAGGCGGCTTCGAGGAAGGAGTCCGGCTGCTGGACGCGGTTGAACTCCTTGTTGCGGAAATCGCGGAAGACCTCGGAGTCGCTCCAATAGCTGAAGGTGCCGTCGAGCGTGAAGTGTTCGCCGTGTGTCTGGCGGTGTTCCCAGGAAAACATCTTGCGGTCGCGCGGCACGGGCCGGCCGAAGATGTCGGTGCGGCGGTCGCCGCTGTCGCTGATGTAGCCGGAGCGGAACTCGCCGTCGATGCGGCCGTTTTCGCCGGTGCGGTGGTAGCTGCCGGAGGGGCCGAAAATCACGCCGCGGGACGAGTAGAGGCCGAGATCGGCGCCGAGTTTCACGCCCGGTGCGACCGGCAGGTGAAAGCCGAATTCGCCGAAGACGCCGAGGCGGCCGCGGTAGCCGCCGTGCGCGCTGACGTAGGAGATGAAGTCGGCGTCGAGCGCATGCTCGAACTTGGGCAACCGCAGGAAGTGACCGCCGAGCAGGCCGAGGCCTAGGCCGTCGGCGCGGACGATGCGGTCCTTGGCGTAAACGAGCTTCGTGGCGGTCACCGAGGGGGTGTAGGCGGCATCCTCGCGGAAGAAGACGGTGGCGTTGGTGAAGGTGAGTTCGTCGAAGGTGCCCTCGACCGACTCGCCCGTGACATAGACGGGAAACTGGCCGACGCGGAGGTTACGCGCCGTGATGCGACCGGTGGCCGTGGAGTAGGAGCCTTCGTCCGCGACGAGGCGGCGGGCGCCGGAGGTGATGACGAGGTTGCCGCGGACGGAGGCGGTGCGGGTGGCGGCGTTGTAGCGGATCTCGTCGGCAGTGAGCACGAGCGGACCGGCCACAAGGCGGGCATCGCCGGTGACGACCGCCTCCTTGGTCTCCATGTCGGCGGTCATGTTCTTTCCCGTGAGGTCGGGCTGGGCCGGCTGCGCCCGGACCGCGAGGGCGGACAGGAACAGCGCGGCCCCGAGGGCGGCAAACAGGCGGACGACGCGGACGGGAAGCATGGGAGTGAAGTGGCGGGCGGCGCCGGGTGGCGCAACGAGATTTAAAGGAGGACGGCGGAGGTTCCGCCACGGATGGCACGGATAGACACTGATGAGGAGGGGAGGTGCCAATTCCCCTCAGCGTGTCATTCTGAGCGAAGCGAAGAATCCAGAATGATGTGCGATGCGGTCATCCTGCTGGATTCTTCGCTTCGCCACCGATAAACTTTTCTGTAGTCATCCTGAGCCGTGCTATGGATCCAAGCGGAGCAACGAAGCGGAGGTGGTTTGCGAAGTTTCCCTTGGATCCTTCGCACGGCTCAGGATGACGGTAAGGACGTTTATCGGTGGACGCACCCAAGCAGGCTAAAGGTTGGTCCAGAGTCTAAGCCGGAACGATGCAGTAGGAGATCAGATTAGCCGGTAAAGGCTGGGCGGTTTTCTACTGCATTGCAGTTGGGTAAAGGGCTGAGGATTTTTTCCCAGAGGCGCGACCACCATCCCCGTTCTCT
>JAUPWC010000192.1 GCA_030916665.1 Verrucomicrobiota bacterium | reverse complement strand
TTGACCTTGGACAACGTGCCGCGTGCGCTCGCCAACTTCGACACACGCGGCTTCATCAAGTTGGTTATCGAGGAAGGCAGCCATCGGCTGATCGGCGTACAGGCGGTCGCGCCGGAAGCGGGTGAACTGATCCAGACGGCGGCTCTGGCCATTCGCAACCGCATGACGGTGCAGGAACTGGCCGACCAGTTGTTCCCCTACCTGACGATGGTCGAGGGGTTGAAGCTCGCGGCGCAGACCTTCAACAAGGATGTGAAGCAGCTTTCCTGCTGCGCCGGGTGAGAAAAAGGAGGTGTTCAATGAACGCCTACACGGTGTCCCGGCTGGCTCTTGATGCCGGGGTGAGCGTGCATATCGTGCGCGACTACCTGCTGCGCGGATTGCTGCGCCCGGTGGCGTGCACACCAGGCGGCTACGGCTTGTTCGATGACGCCGCCTTGCAACGGCTGTGCTTCGTGCGGGCGGCCTTCGAGGCGGGCATCGGCCTCGACGCGCTGGCGCGGCTGTGCCGGGCGCTGGATGCGGCGGACGGCGACGAAGCGGCCGCGCAGCTTGCCCTGCTGCGTCAGTTCGTCGAGCGTCGGCGCGAAGCGTTGGCCGATCTGGAAGTGCAGTTGGCCACCCTGCCGACCGAGCCGGCACAGCACGCGGAGAGTCTGCCATGAACAACCCCGAGCGCTTGCCGTCCGAGACGCACAAACCGATCACCGGCTACCTGTGGGGCGGACTGGCTGTGCTGACTTGCCCCTGCCACCTGCCCATCCTCGCTGTCGTGCTGGCCGGCACAACCGCCGGTGCTTTCCTCGGCGAGCATTGGGTCATCGCGGCGCTCGGTTTGACCGGCCTGTTCCTTCTGTCCCTGTCGCGGGCGTTGCGGGCATTCAGGGAAAGAGAATGAGCGCTTTCCGGCCGGATGGATGGACGACGCCGGAACTGGCCCAAGCGGTCGAGCGCGGGCAGCTTGAACTGCACTACCAGCCCGTCGTCGATCTGCGCAGTGGTGGGATTGTCGGCGCGGAAGCCCTGTTGCGCTGGCGTCATCCGACGCTTGGACTATTGCCACCGGGCCAGTTCCTGCCCGTGGTCGAATCGTCCGGCCTGATGCCTGAAATCGGCGCTTGGGTGCTGGGCGAAGCCTGCCGCCAGATGCGTGACTGGCGAATGCTGGCATGGCGACCGTTCCGGCTGGCCGTCAATGTTTCGGCGAGCCAAGTGGGACCGGACTTCGACGGGTGGGTAAAGGGCGTGCTGGCTGATGCCGAGTTGCCCGCCGAGTATCTCGAAATCGAGCTGACCGAATCGGTCGCGTTTGGTGATCCGGCGATCTTCCCCGCCCTGGACGCCTTGCGGCAGATCGGTGTGCGCTTCGCCGCCGATGACTTCGGGACGGGGTATTCCTGTCTGCAACATCTGAAGTGCTGCCCAATCAGCACGCTCAAGATCGACCAATCGTTTGTCGCCGGGCTCGCCAACGACCGCCGCGACCAAACCATCGTGCACACCGTGATTCAGCTTGCGCACGGGCTGGGCATGGATGTGGTGGCTGAAGGCGTGGAAACATCGGCGAGTCTTGATCTATTGCGACAAGCGGACTGCGACACAGGACAAGGCTTCCTGTTCGCGAAGCCAATGCCGGCGGCGGCATTCGCCGTCTTCGTCAGTCAATGGAGGGGTGCCACCATGAATGCAAGTGACTCGACCACCACCAGTTGCTGCGTGTGCTGCAAGGAAATCCCGCTCGATGCCGCCTTCACCCCGGAAGGCGCGGAATACGTCGAGCACTTCTGCGGGTTGGAGTGTTATCAACGCTTCGAAGCGCGTGCCAAGACAGGGAACGAAACCGATGCCGATCCGAACGCCTGCGACTCGCTACCGTCAGATTGAGGCATACCCTAACTTGGCGTCAGACCATCCGGCGCTAAATCGTCAGAATAGAGTTGCCTTCCGAATTGATTGACATACGCCGTCAAGGGTCATAGATTTCTTCCTGACACATTTCCCTCAGGAGGATACCTTGCACGGTCAGCGCATCGGTTACGTCCGCGTCAGCAGCTTCGACCAGAACCCAGAACGGCAGCTCGAACAGATCCAGGTGGATAAAGTGTTCACCGACAAGGCGTCGGGCAAGGACACACGGCGGCCCGAACTGGAACGGCTGCTCGCCTTCGTGCGCGAAGGCGACACGGTCGTGGTGCACAGCATGGATCGTCTGGCGCGCAACCTCGACGACCTGCGCCGCCTGGTGCAGGGCCTCACCCAGCGCGGCGTACGCATCGAGTTCCTTAAGGAGCATTTGACCTTCACCGGCGAGGACTCGCCGATGGCGAACCTGATGCTGTCGGTAATGGGCGCGTTCGCCGAGTTCGAACGCGCCTTGATCCGCGAGCGGCAGCGCGAGGGCATCGCGCTCGCCAAGCAGCGCGGGGCCTACCGTGGCAGGAAGAAATCCCTGTCGTCTGAGCGTATTGCCGAACTGCGCCAACGTGTCGAGGCTGGCGAGCAAAAGACCAAGCTGGCTCGTGAATTCGGAATCAGTCGCGAAACCCTGTATCAATACTTGAGAACGGATCAGTAAATATGCCACGTCGTTCAATCCTGTCCGCCGCCGAGCGCGAAAGCCTGCTGGCGTTGCCGGACACCAAGGATGAGTTGATCCGTCACTACACGTTCAGCGAAACCGACCTCTCCATCATCCGGCAGCGGCGCGGCCCGGCCAACCGGCTGGGCTTCGCCGTGCAGCTCTGTTACCTGCGCTTTCCTGGTGTCATCCTGGGCGTCGATGAGCCGCCGTTTCCGCCCTTGTTGAAACTGGTCGCCGACCAGCTCAAGGTCAGCGTCGAAAGCTGGGACGAATACGGGCAGCGGGAGCAGACCCGGCGCGAGCA
>JAUPWC010000021.1 GCA_030916665.1 Verrucomicrobiota bacterium | reverse complement strand
GTCTCGAAGCGCTGGATCTGGTAGGCGAGCACGCCGGCGAGTTTGCCGTCAATGTAGAGCGGGCTGCCGCTCATGCCGGCTACGGCGCCCATGCCCTGGACGCGTGCGTCGGTGAGTTCGCAGAGGATCATGCTCTTGCCGGGGCCGAGGGCGTTGCGGAGGACGCCCGTGACCTGCACGGAGAAGGGCTCGGGGGCGCTGCCCTTGAAGACGGTCCAGACCTCGCCCTTCATGCCGGGCTGGAGTTCATCCAGGGCGAGCAACGGGGCGTTCTGCGGCTGGGCGAAGGAAAACACGAAGGAGCAAAGGAGCAAAGCCATGCCCTCGATCAGGCCGGCTAGGCGGCTACGCTGCGTGATGTTCATGCCTCGATGATAACGGATGCGATGAGAAGTTCCTTAGAGGGACTTAATCGCAGAGGTGATGACTTCGCAAGCTACCTCTACGGCCGGACCTTCATGAGCAGTGCTTAAGAACCAAGATTCATAGGCACTGGGGGGGAGATAAACTCCCGCTGCCAGACAGGCATGGAAAAAGCGCCCATAGAGCTTGGCGTCGGAGGTCAGAGCGCTGGCCATATCGCGCACTGGGGTGGCCGTGAAAAACAGGCTGAACATGGAGCCGACCTGCGGAACCTGAAGCGGCATCCCTTTGGCTTTGGCCGCAGCCAAGGCCGCACTGCGAATTTGTCGTCCGAGCGCGTCCATTGTTTCGTATGGAGAAATTGTTTCCCTGGGATTGTGATTCAGCAGCTTCAAAGAGGCAATGCCCGCGGCCATGGCGAGCGGGTTGCCGCTGAGCGTGCCGGCCTGATAGACCGGACCGAGCGGCGCGAGGTAATCCATGATGTCGGCGCGGCCGCCGAAGGCGCCGACGGGCAGGCCGCCGCCGATGATCTTGCCGAGACAGGTGAGGTCGGGCGTGATCTTCTCCAACTCCTGCACGCCGCCGCGGGCGAGGCGGAAACCGGTCATGACCTCGTCGAAGATGAGCACCGTGCCGTGCGCGGCGGTGGCCTTGCGGACGTGCTGCAGGTAACCGGCGTCGGGTTTGATGAAGCCGACGTTGCCGATGTAGGGCTCGAGGATGACGCAGGCGATCTGGCCGGGATTGGCAGCGAAAGCGGCGTCGAGCGCAGCGGCGTCGTTGTAGGGCAGGACGACGGTTTCGCGCGCGAATGAGGCCGGCACCCCGGCGCTGTCGGGGTTGCCGTGGGTGAGCGCGCCCGAGCCGGCCGCGACCAGCAGCGAGTCGCTGTGGCCGTGGTAGCAGCCGGCGAACTTGATGATCTTGTCGCGCTTGGTGAAGCCGCGCGCCAACCGGATGGCCGACATCGTGGCTTCGGTGCCGCTGCTGCACATGCGGACCTTCTGAATCGAGGGGAAGAACGACACGATCAGCTCAGCCATCTCGACCTCGTAGGGATTCGGCGTGCCGAAGGAAGTGCCGCGCTCGAGGGCGTCGGCGATGGCGGCCTTGATGCGCGGGTGGTTGTGCCCGTGGATCGCCGGGCCCCAGGTGCAGACGAAATCGATCAACTCGCGGCCGTCGGCCGTGGTGAGCGTCGCGCCCTGCGCGGAGCGGGTGAAGAACGGAGCCCCGCCGACCGAGCGGAAGGCCTGGACGGGCGAATTGACGCCACCGGGGATGAGCTGCTGCGCGCGGGCGAAGAGTTGTTCGGAGGAGGAAGGCATTTTTTGAACCACTAACGGACACTAATGAGACACTAATTCAGAGAACCAAGCGTTTCCATTCGAGCTTGGGAAACGAGCCGAAATTCACGAGATAACCGACCCGCTTGCGGGTGGCTTTCAGGTAGTTGATCAGCTGCGCGTCGTGTTCCGTCGTGAGCGCTTTGGCTGCCTTAAGCTCCACGACAATTTCCCCGATGACGATCAGGTCGGCTTCATAATATTTCTTCAGGGGGCGCCCCTTGTAGTGAAGCGTGAGCCGGGGCTTGGTGACATAGGGTATGCCCCGGTCGTTGAGCTCCATCTCCAAGCTCTCCTGATAAACTTCCTCGAGGAAGCCGTTGCCCAATTCGTTATGAACCTCAAACACTGCGGCCATGAAGTCATAGCCTTCCTGCTGATACAGTCCGGTCGTCGCGGTCATTTGCTGGTCTCCATTAGTGGCCCGTTAGTGTGGATTAGTGGTGACCAGAAAAATATCAGCTCACATACCGCTGCACGATCGGGATGCGGCGGCCGACGCCGAAGGCGAGGGGGGTGATCTTCAGGCCGGGGGCGGCCTGCTTCCGTTTGTATTCGTTGAGATCCACTTTGCGGACGATGTCGTTGACGACGGCCTCGGAGAAACCCTGCGCCACGAGATCGGCGCGGGACAGGCCTTCCTCGACGTAGCCCTTGAGGATGGCGTCGAGCATGTCGTAGGGGGGCAGGCTGTCCTGGTCGGTCTGGTTGGGGCGCAGCTCGGCGCTCGGGGCCTTGTCGATGGAGTTGACCGGGATGATTTCCTTGTGGCGGTTGATCCAGCGGGAGAGGGCATAGACCTGCGTCTTGAACACGTCGCTGATGACCGCGAGGCCGCCGCACATGTCGCCGTAGAGCGTGCAATAGCCGACGGCCAGCTCGCTCTTGTTGCCGGTGGTGAGGAGCAGCGCGCCGAACTTGTTGGAGATGGCCATCAGCAACAGGCCGCGGGCGCGGGCCTGGATGTTTTCCTCCGCGATGTCGCGCGGACGGCCGGCGAAGACCGGCGCGAGCGCGCCCTCGGCGGACGCGACCACGTCGGCGATGGAGAGCGTGTGGTAGGCGATGGCGAGGTTCTTGGCGACGGCGGCGGCGTCGTCGCGGGAGTGCTGGCTGGAGATCACCGACGGCAGGCTGACGCCGATGACGTTCTGCGGACCGAGCGCCTCGGCGGCGATGACGGCGGTGAGGGCGGAGTCGATGCCGCCGGAGAGGCCGAGCAGGGCCTTCTTGAAACCGGTCTTGCGGGCGTAGTCGCGCAGGCCGAGCACTAGCGCCTCGTAGATGTCGGCCATCTCCTCCTGGCTGAAGCTGGCGTGGAGATAGGGCGCGTCGGCGGGATTGGGCACGAGCGGCGGGCGGCTGTGGGGCGTGACCTTGCCGAGCTCGATCACCTGCAGATCGTCGCGAAAGGCGGCCAGCCCGGCCAGCATCCGGCCGTTGGCGTCGGCCGCGAGGCTGCGGCCGTCGAAGATGAGTTCGTCGTTGCCGCCGATGGCGTTGACATAGGCGACCGGGCAGCCGAGGCGGCGCGCGGTGTCGCTGACCAGCGTGTGGCGCACGTGGCCCTTGCCGTGATACCACGGGCTGGCCGAGAGGTTGACCATGAGGTCGCACTTGCCGATGAGCTGGGCGACGGGGTCCACGCCGTTGTAGAGGTGCCGGGTGGAGATCATGCTGTGCGTCCAGATGTCCTCGCAGATGGTGATGCCGATGCGGCGTCCGCCGAACTCCACGACGGTCGGGCCGGCGGCGGGCTCGAAGTAGCGGTCCTCGTCGAACACGTCGTAGGTCGGCAGCAGGCACTTGCGGCCGGAGGCGAGGATGCGGCCGTTGTGGCAGAAGGCCGCGGAATTGAAGTAGGGGCGGCCCTGGCGCGTCGTGTTGGTCTCGGTGTAGCCGATCACGGCCGGCACGGCGCCGATGGCGGCAGCGATTTCGCGGGTGGCGGCCTCGACGTCGGCGACGAAGCGGCGCTTGAAGAGCAGGTCGCGCGGCGGGTAGCCGCTGACGACGAGTTCCGGGAAAACAACCAGCTCGGCACCCTGGGCGACGAGGGTCTTGTAGGCGGCCTCGATGAGCCGGCGGTTTCCGGCGAGGTCGCCGACGATGGTGTTGATCTGGGCCAGGCCGATGCGCATGGAAATTGGATTAGACAACTGAGGGTCAAGCCGCCGGACTGCAAACACATAGCCTATCATGCCCGAGCACAAAAAAGCCGCGCCGCTCATCCTCGCCTCCGCCTCGCCGCGTCGGCGCGAACTGCTGGCGGAGCTCGGTTACCAGTTCGACATCGTTCCCGCCGAGGTGACCGAGCACGAGGCGCCGGACGCCGATCCGCGCGTGATGGTCGCGCACAACGCCGCACTCAAGGCCGACTGGGTGGCCGCGCGCCATCCCGACGCTACGGTCATCGGGGCCGACACGACGGTGTTCATCGACCGCACCGTGCTCAACAAGCCCCGCGATACCGCCGACGCCCGCGCCATGCTGCGCATGCTCAGCGGGCGGAGGCACACGGTGTTCACCGGGCTGGCCGTGCGACGGCTGAGCGACGGGCTCCGACTCGACCGGGGCGTCGCCAGCGAGGTGACCTTCAAGGTCCTGGACGAGGCCACCATCGAGCTCTACCTGAGCAAGGTCCACACCCTCGACAAGGCCGGCGGCTATGGAATCCAGGAACACGGCGACCTGATCGTGGCCGGCTTCACGGGATCGCTGACAAATATTGTGGGGCTGCCGGTGGATGAAATGAAACAACTTTTGACTCAGGCGGGTCTAGGGCGTTGATTTTACAACCAACCCGTGAGCACTTCCCGTTACGCTGCCTTTGGGGAACGCCCCGACGCACCTGAAAAAGAAGGTTCCGACCGCTCGATCCTCATCGGCATCGTCGGCACCGTGCTGTTCCACGTCCTGCTGGCGGTGCTGTCGCCCAAATTCGCCTTCGACGAGTTCTCGGGCGTCCATACCGGCATCCACCTGAACACGACGGAGCGTGGCAAGACCTTCGACTTCGAGCTGGCCCAGGACACCCGCGAGCAGGAGCGCGATCCCTTCCGCTTCGTGGAGACGAATCCCGACGCGCCCGAGAACGAGCCGGACAAGACGGTCAACTTCAGCAACCGCAACCAGCAGTCGGCGCAGATGGAGGCGGCCAAGGAACTCGACCCCGAGCGCCGCCCCTCGATCACCAACGGTCAGGACGAGATCAAGAACGACATGTCCATCGTGACCGGTGACATGGCCGAGCCGCAGGACGGCAACGCCGCACGTCCCGAGCGCGAAGCGACCGCCGAGGTTGACCAGCAGGAGCAGCTGGTGCGCATGCTCCAGACGCCCGACGCCGGCGTGGAAAAGTTCACGGGCAACAACCCCGACGGCATCGCGAGCAATGTTTCCAACAGCAAGTCCGCCTCCACGCACGCCGATCAGCAAGTGGAAGGTGCGGCCGATTCGCAGAACCCGGACGGCGGCCTGGTGGCGGTAAACGCGGCCTCCGCGGCGCAGCCCAAGGCCCGCCCGCGGCTCACGGCTCCGCGCTCGACCATCCTGACGAACCGGGCGCCCGGCGTGGCCAACATCGGCCTCACCGGCATCGATGCCCGTTGGAGCGAATACGGCGAGTATCTGCAGGAACTCATCGAGATCATCCAGGCGTCGTGGTATCGCATCCTCGACGAGAGCCGGATCGCGCCGCCGCGCGGGTCGATGGTTGCAGTCACCTTCAAGATCAACGCCAACGGCGAAACCGACATCGTGAAGGTCGAGGACGAAGGCGCCGGCCGGCAGGCGGTGTTCTCCTGCCAGAACGCGATTCAGGCACGTCAGCCCTACCGCAAGTGGACCGACCAGATGATCGCGATGATGGGCGAGGAGCAGACGCTGACCTTCCGCTTTTATCACCGGTGACCGTGAGTGTGCCGGCCGATTTCTGGGAAACGTTGCCCTTGGGCGAGGGTGTAAACCTGCTCCGCCTCGATGGCAACGGCCTGGCCGCCTTCGACAAGCCCTCCGGCCTGCTCTCGCATCCCAACGGCTCGGAGGACGAAGGGCGCGCGCTTCTCACCTGCCGTTACGACAAGGGGGCGCAGTGTTTCCAGTGGAAGGCGGCCGACGGCACGATGCGGCGGCTCTGGCTGCTCAACCGCCTCGATTCGGCGACCTCGGGCGTGATCCTCACCGCGGCGACCGAGAAGCTCGCCGCCGCCGTGCGCGAGCATTTCGCGAAGAAGCAGGTGCGCAAAATCTACAACGCGCTGGTCTTCGGCCGGCCGCACAAGGAGCGCGAGCTCTGGCGCGACCAGCTGGCGGTGACGAAGCAGGGCGGCCAGATCCGCACGGCCGCCCGCGGCAACATTCCCGCCGAGACCGCGTTCGAGTTGCTGCGGCACACGCAGCGCAGTTTCTCCACCGCACTCGTGCGGCTGGAGCCGCGCACCGGCCGCAGTCACCAGTTGCGCGTGCAGTGCGCCAAGCGCGAGCTGGCGATCATCGGCGACCAGACCTACGGTGATTTTGGGATGAACCGCGCCTTCAAGAAGGCCACCGGCAGCGACCGGCTGTTCCTCCATTCGCTGGAGACCGCGTTCACCTACGAGTTCGCCGGCCGCAGCCACCCCTTCAAGGCCAGCGCCCCGCTGCCGAAGGAGTTTTTGGCGGGGTATTGAACCCGGATTCCGTAATTGTCCGTGTGGCCCGCTGCGGAAGCAGCGGGATTTCTGCGTGTAGTCGCGATTCTCCGTCCCTGCGCCCCGCGCAGGGCTGCACCAAGGCGGCGCAAACCCGGAATCCGGGTTTAGTTGATATTGTGGGAGCGAGGTTGCTCGCGTCAGGTTCCGCTCGGAGTCGCGAGCAAGCTCGCTCCCACATCACAATCATTGAAAGGTGGAGCCCGGGGCTGTTCGATGCTCGTTCAGAAAACCTGCGCGGAGCGCAGGTTTCGCCTCATACCATTTCTCATTCAAAGGCATGTTTTCTGGACGGAATGGTAGGGGCCGACCTCCGGGCGGCCCGGCAGGATTCGCGCATTTATCCGGCCCGCCCGGAGGTCGGGCCCTACCATTTTGATACCCTTGAAGGCAAAATGGTATCAATCCTACTGCATCGTTCCGGCTAAGGTTACTTCTTCAGCGGCTCCAGCGTGTAGCCGTCCTTGGCATCCTTCATGTTCCAGCCAAGGGCGGTGAGCTCCTTGCGAAGGGCGTCGGCGGCGGCCCAGTCCTTGGCGTTCTTCGCGGCCCAGCGCTTGTCAGCGAGAGCGGTGATCTCGGCGGGGGCGTCGGCTTTGGGTGATTCGGATGCCTTGAGGTTGAGACCGAGAGCGAGCATCACGCGGTCGAAGGTCGCGGCATCGACACCCGCGGGGCCGCGATTGACGATCGTGAACAATGCGCCGAGTGCGCCGGGCGTGTTCAGGTCGTCGTGCAAGGCGGCGAAAACGGGCGCGAAGACACCGGCATCGCCCGAGGAAAGACCGGTGCGAAAGTTCCTGAGACTCTTCAGCGCGCTTTCCGCGGCGTGCAGACCCTCCAAGGTAAAGTTCAGCTGCTTCCTCGGATGGCCGACGAGCAGGGCGTAGCGCAGCGCCATCGGGCTGAAGCCTTTCGCCTTCAGGTCGTCGAGCGTGTAGAGATTGCCGAGGCTCTTGGACATCTTCGCACCGTCCACGAGAAGGTGCTTGCTGTGATACCAGTGGTGGGCGAAGAGCGTGCCGTTGCAGCACTCGCTCTGGGCGATCTCGTTTTCGTGGTGCGGGAAAAGCAGATCCTCGCCGCCGGTGTGGAGGTCGATGGTGTCGCCGAGATGCTTCTTGCTCATCGCGCTGCACTCGATGTGCCAGCCGGGGCGGCCGGGACCCCAGGGGCTGTCCCAGGAGTTGGCGCCGTCCTCGGTCTTGTGCGCCTTCCACAGGGCGAAGTCGGTGGCGTCTTCCTTTTCGTCGGCATCGACGGCCTGCGACTTGTGCAGGAGGGCGGTGCCGACCTGGAGTTCGCGCTCCTTCACGCGCGAGAGGCGGCCGTAACCGTCGAAGGACGAGACCTTGAAATACACCGAGCCGTCGGCGGCGCGGTAGGCGTTGCCCTTCTTCATGAGCACGTCGATCATGTCCACCTGCTCGGCGATGTGGCCGGTGGCGGTGGGCTCGACGTGGGGGCGCAGGCAGTTCAGGGCGTCGCAGTCGGCGTGGAACTTGTCGGTCCACTGTTTCGTGACTTCGTTCAGGGAGCGGCCTTCGTCGCGGGCGCGCTTGATGGTCTTGTCGTCCACGTCGGTCAGGTTGCGGACGTGCACCACCTTGCCGGGAAACTCCAGTTCGAGGAGGCGGCGGAGGACGTCGTTGACGACAAAGGTGCGGAAGTTGCCGATGTGCGCCGCGGCATAGACGGTGGGGCCGCAGTTGTAGAAACGATAGACGCCATCCGGGTGGCTGGGGGCGAGGGGCTTCAGCTTTCGCTCGAGCGAGTCAAAGAGTTGGATGGGCATGGGACGCGGCGTAACTCCAAGAAGGGCGCGAAAAGGGCCGGTTTTTCAACCTCGGATTCGCGGGCAAGCAAAAGCCCAGCCTTATCCGGGCGGGGCGACCTGCGACACCGGGGTGAGGGCACCCCGGCTCCATTTGAAGGCAAGATGCCTTACTTCGCGCCGGCGACCGTCAGGTTGCCGTTGACGGACTCGAGGCTGATGCGGGTGCCGCCGCCGTTGACGGGGCCGCGCAGCTCGCGCTTGCCGGAGTTTTGCAGGGTGATCGGGAAATCGCAGCTGATGCGGCCGTTGACGGTGTCGGAGTCGAGATCGAAGGCGGCGTCCTTGGGCAGGGTCAGCGTGCAGGTGCCGTTGACTGTCTTGAGCGAGACACTGCCGCTGGCGGGCAGGGTGGCGTAGCCGACGCGGATGGAGCCGTTCACGGTGCGGAAACGTCCGTCGGTCGAGAGACCGTCGGCTTCGATGCCACCGTTGACCGCCTCCAGGTTGACCGGCCCCTTCACGCCGGTGACGGTGATGCCGGAGTTGACGACGTCGATCTTGTCGACCGTGACGCCGGCCGGGACCATGAGCTTGTAGTGGACCTGGGCGTTCATGTTGTCCCAGAACCGCCATTTCTTCTCCAACTCGGTCTTCACGGTCAGGCGGCGGTTGGTGGAGTCGATCCGCAGGTGCATGCGGGAGAGGCCATCCTGGTCGCGGGCGGATTTCTCGGCTTCGAGCGAGACCTCGTTTTTGTCCCAGGCGATGACTTCGACCGAGCCGTTGACGTTTTCCAGGTGGATGGAGCCGTTGGCGTCGAGCGGGTAGGTCTGGGCGAATTTCTCGGTGACCTTCGCGGAGGCGACGGTCGCGCCGAGCAGGAGGGCGAGGACGAGAGAGGAGGGGCGGAGCAGGGTGGTGTTCATGAACATGGATTTAGAACCCGTCGGCGGAGAAAAAGTTACAGGATT
The DNA here is from genome assembly GCA_030916665.1 of Verrucomicrobiota bacterium. Taxonomy (GTDB): domain Bacteria; phylum Verrucomicrobiota; class Verrucomicrobiia; order Opitutales; family Opitutaceae; genus Lacunisphaera. The sequence continues at coordinate 16,689 of JAUPWC010000021.1, read as the reverse complement.
CCGGCAGCAAAAGTTGCAGCCTGCGCCCCGCCTGCCGACGCAGAAATTTCACAACCGTTGGGTGGTCTGATTTGACAGTGTGTCCGGGCTGGCCCCACTAGGCGCCAGCCGGGTGTTGGGACGATAAAAGTCGTTGCAGATGAAACGGTCGCGACGGCCCCGGCGTCACCAACCTCGCACACCTTCCATGTCCGCCAAACTTTCGTCATCCCGGCGCCGCTGGGTCATCTACGCCATCATCGCTTTGGTCATCGCCGCCGGTGTCTGGCATTTCAGTTCCAAGGAGAAGCCGTCGGAAAACCGCTGGGGCCCTAATCCGGCCTGGGCCGGCACCGGCAACTCCCCCGGCATGCCCGTGCGCGTGGTCAAGGCCGAGCGCCGTGAACTCGGCATCCACCTGAAGGCCATCGGCACCGTCACGCCTTTCAACACCGTCACGGTCCGGAGCCGAGTGGACGGCCAGCTCCTGCGCGTGGCCTTCGAGGAGGGCCAGCAGGTCGAGGCCGGGCAGCTCCTGGCCGAGATCGATTTCGAGCCCTACCGCATCGCGCTCGCGCAGGTCGAGGGCCGGCAACAGCAGAACCTCGCGCAGATCGAGACCGCCCGCGCCGATCTGGAGCGCTTCCGCCAGCTCTACGAGAAAAGTCTCGTCACCAGCCAGCAGATGGAGACGCAGGAGGCCCTGGTGCGGCAGCGTGAGGGAGCGCTGGCCGCCGACCGGGCTGTGATTGAGGAAGCCCGCCTGAAACTCGCCTACACCCGCATCGAGGCGCCCATCTCCGGCCGGCTGGGCCTGCGCCGGGTCGATGCCGGCAACCTGATCCGCGCCAACGACACCGGCGGCCTCGTCGTCATCACGCAGACCAAGCCCATTGCCGTCATGTTCACCGTGCCCGAGGTGGATCTCTCCAAGGTGCTCGAGCCGATGCGCGCCGGGGAGAAACTCGTCGCCGAGGCCTGGGACCGCAGCGAGCAGCATCTCCTTGCCACCGGCGTGCTGACGACCGTGGACAACCAGATCGACCTCGCGACCGGCACCGTGCGGCTCAAGGCCGAGTTCCCCAACGCCGACGAGCGTCTTTTCCCCAACCAGTTCGTCAACGTCCGCCTCCGCGTGCGCACGCTCTCCGACTCGGTGGTGATCCCGGCCGCCGCCGTGCAGTTCGGCTCGCGCGGCACCTACGTGTTCGTCGTGAACGACAAAAACCAGTCCACCGTGCGCGAGATCCTGCTCGGGCCCGCCGAGGGCCAGGAACAGGCCGTCACGAGCGGCCTGACGGCGGGCGAGCCGGTCGTGCTCGAGGGCATCGACCGCCTGCGCGAGGGCCGCAACGTCGTGATCGTCGAGGACGGCGTCGCCGTCACCCCGCCCCCGGGCCCGCCGCCGGCCGGCAAGAAAAAGAAGGAATGAACCTCGCGCGCCCGTTCATCCTCCGCCCGGTCGCCACGAGCCTGCTCATGGTGGCGCTGTTGCTGACCGGCATCATGGCCTACCGGTTGCTGCCGGTCGCTGCGCTGCCGCAGGTGGATTTCCCGACCATTCAGGTCTTCACCTTCCAGCCCGGCGCGAGCCCGTCGGTCACGGCCAGCGCCATCACCGCGCCGCTGGAGCGCCGCTTCGGCCAGATCCCCGGCCTCAACCAGATGTCCTCGGCCAGCTCCGCGGGCGCCTCGGTCATCACGCTCCAGTTCTCCCTCGACCTGCCGATGGCCGTGGCCGAGCAGGAGGTGCAGGCCGCCATCAACGCCGCCGACAACCTCCTGCCCAACGACCTCCCGGCGCCGCCTGTCTATCGCAAGGTCAACCCCGCCGACACGCCCATCGTCACGCTCGCGGTCACCTCGGCCACGCTGCCGCTGAACGAGGTGCACGACCTCGTGGACACGCGCATCGCGCAGAAGCTCGCCCAGCTGCCGGGCGTCGGTCTCGTGAGCCTGGCCGGCGGCCAGCGCCCGGCCATCCGCGTGCAGGTCAACCCGGCCGAACTCGCGGCGCGCGGCCTGAACTTCGCCGACGTGCGCAACGCCATCAACGCCGCCAGCGTGAACGCCCCCAAGGGCAGTTTCGACGGCCCGGTGCGCACGATCCTGATGGACGCCAACGACCAGCTCCGCTCAGTCGCCGAGTTCCGCAACCTCATCATCGCCTGGCGCGACGGTGCGCCGCTTCGCCTCGGCGACATCGCCCGCATCGAGCAGGCCACCGAGGACCGCCGGCTCGCCGCCTGGGCCGACCGGCTGCCGGCCGTCCTGGTCAACGTCCAGCGCCAGCCCGGCGCCAACGTCATCGAGGTGGTCAACCGCGTGCAGGAGCTCCTGCCGCAGCTCCGCGCCAGCCTGCCTGCCGCCGTCGAGCTCGCCGTGCTCACGGACCGCACGCAGAGCATCCGCGCCTCCGTGCGCGCCGTGGAGCACGAGCTGGTCTTCGCCATCGCGCTGGTCGTGCTGGTCACGTTCATGTTCCTCCGCAAACCCGCGGCCACGATCATCCCGAGCATCGCCGTGCCGCTCTCGCTCATCGGCACCTTCGGCGTGATGTATCTGGCCGGCTATTCGATCAACATCCTCACGCTGATGGCGCTGACCATCGCCACGGGCTTCGTGGTGGACGACGCCATCGTGATGCTGGAAAACATCGCTCGCTACCGCGAGGAGGGCCTGAGCCCGCTCGACGCGGCGCTCAAGGGCGCGGGGCAGATCGGGTTCACGCTGGTGTCGCTGACGGTTTCACTCGTGGCCGTGCTCATTCCGCTGCTGTTCATGGGCGGGGTGGTGGGGCGGCTCTTCCACGAGTTCGCCATCACGCTGGCGGTCTCGATCCTGATCTCGCTGGTCGTGTCGCTCACGCTCACACCGATGATGTGCGCGCGCATGCTGCCGTCGCTCGATCCGCACGGCGGCGACGGGTTTCTCGACCGCGTGATCGCCAGTTACGGGCGCTGGCTTGACTGGGTGCTGGAGCGTCAGCGTCCCATGCTCTGGGTGATGGTCGCCACGATGGCGCTCACCGCGCTGCTCTACCTCGCCGTGCCGAAGGGCTTCTTCCCGGTGCAGGATACCGGCGCGATCCAGGCGGTGACCGAGGCGCCGCAGTCGGTGTCGTTCAGCACCATGGCGGAACGCCAGCAGGCGCTGGCCGACGTGATCCTCGCGGACCCGGCGGTGCACAGCCTGTCGTCGTTCATCGGCGTGGACGGCACCAATGCCACGCTCAACAGCGGCCGCATGCTCATCAACCTGAAGTCCCACGGCGAGCGCGACGCCGGCGCGCTTGAGGTCGTGGACCGGTTGCGCGCGGCGGCCCGCGCGGTGCCGGGCATCCGGCTCTACCTGCAGCCCGTGCAGGAACTGACCATCGAGGACCGGGTGAGCCGCACGCAGTTTCAGTTCACGCTGACCTCGCCCGCGGCGAACCTGCTGGAGGAGTGGGCGCCCAAGTTTGTGGAGCACCTGCAGAACCGGCCCGAGCTGTCCGACGTGGCCAGCGACCTCCAGAACCGCGGGCTTCAGGCCTTCCTCGAGATCGACCGCGACACCGCCAGCCGGCTCGGCGTGACCGTCTCCGAGATCGACGACGCGCTCTACAGCGCCTTCGGCCAGCGGCAGATTTCCACGCTCTTCACGCAGGCGAGCCAGTATCGCGTCGTGCTGGAAATGGACCCGCGCCTGGCCACCGGGCCGCAGGCGCTGGAAGGGCTCTACGTGCGGGGCAACGGCAATGCGGCCGTCCCGCTGGCGAGCGTCGCCCGCGTGAGCGAGCGCTCGGCCACGCTCCTGATCAACCAGATCGGCCAGTTCCCGGCGGTGACGATTTCCTTCAACCTCGGCCCCGACGCCTCGCTCGGTTCCGCCGTGGAGGCGATCGAGCAGGCGGCCGCCGAGCTGGAACTGCCCGCCGCCATCGAGCTGCGGTTCCAGGGCGCCGCGCACGCGTTCCGCGATTCGCTGTCGAGCACGCTCTTCCTCGTGCTCGCGGCCGTCGTGACCATGTATCTCGTGCTGGGCGTGCTCTACGAGAGCGCCATCCACCCGATCACGATTCTCTCGACGTTGCCCTCGGCCGCGGTCGGTGCGCTGCTCGCGCTCTGGGTGACCGGCCGGCCCCTGGACATGATCGCGATCATCGGGATCATTCTGCTCATCGGCCTGGTGAAAAAGAACGGCATCATGATGGTGGACTTCGCTCTGGAGGCGGAGCGCGGGCAGGGGATGTCGCCGCGCGAGGCCATCAAGCAGGCGGCCTTGCTGCGATTTCGCCCGATTCTCATGACCACGCTCGCGGCGCTCTTCGGCGCGCTGCCGCTCATGTTCTCGAGCGGTTCCGGCGCCGAGCTGCGCCAGCCGCTCGGTCTCGTCATGGTCGGCGGCCTGCTGGTCAGCCAGGTGCTCACGCTCTTCACCACGCCGGTGGTTTATCTGTTCTTCGACCGCCTGGCCCGCCGCTCGCAGGGCAAGGAAACCCAGGCGCCGTTCTCCGTGAACGCGGAACCGGAGCGGGTGTCGTCATGAGGAACCGACTGCCACGATCCGTTCCTGCGAGGTCGTCACAAGCGGCGACCCAGCCAGAGATCTGCGCGGAGGTTTCCCCGTGAACCTTTCGGGCCCCTTCGTCCGCCGTCCGGTCGCCAGCGGCATGATCGCCATCTCGCTCGTGCTGATGGGCGCGCTGGCCTACGGGCTGCTGCCGGTCGCACCGCTGCCGGAGGTGGATTTTCCCGTAATCCGCGTCGGGGCGTCTCTGCCGGGCGCCAGTCCGGAGACCGTCGCCTCCAGCGTGGCCACGCCGCTGGAGCGCGCGCTCGGGAGCATCGCCGGCGTCACGGCGATCACGTCCGACAGCCGCCAGGGCAGCGTCGGCATCATGCTCGAGTTCGACATGGACCGGGACGTCGATGACGCGGCGCGCGACGTGCAGGCGGCGATCAACGCCGCGCGCGGGCAGCTGCCCTCCGGCATGCCGGGCAACCCGTCCTACCGGAAGATCAACCCCTCGGCCGCGCCCATCATGGCGCTGGCGCTCAGTTCGCCGAACCTCTCCCCGGCCCAGCTCTACGACTTCGCCTCCACCATCCTCGCCCAGAAGATTTCCCAGATGAACGGCGTGGGCGAGGTCACGGTCGGCGGCAGCTCGCTGCCGGCCATCCGCGTGCAGCTCAACCCGCACCAGCTCGCGCACCACGGCATCGCCCTCGACGAAGTGCGGCAGGCCATCGGCGCGACCAACTCGCTCCAGCCGCGCGGCGTGATCGAGGGCGGCGGCCGGCAGTGGCAGGTGCAGGCCAGCGACCAGTTGCGCAAGGCCGACGACTACCAGCCGGTCATCCTCCGCTACACCAACGGCGCGCCCGTGCGCCTCGGCGACGTGGCCAAGATCACCGACTCGGTCGAGAACCGCTACAGCAGCGGCTTCCACAACGACCGCCCCGCCGTCCTCGTCATGGTTAGCCGCCAGCCCGGCGCGAACATCATCGCCACGATCGATTCGATCAACGCCCAGCTGCCCGCCCTGCGCGCGCTCCTGCCGGCCGACGCCGACCTCAAGGTCGTGATGGACCGCTCGCCGTCGATTCGTGGCACACTCCAAGAGTCGCAGCGCACGCTCTTCCTGGCGTCGGCGCTGGTCATGCTCGTGGTCTTCCTGTTTCTCGGCAGCCCGCGCGCGGCCCTGATCCCGACGCTGGCCATCCCGGTGTCCGTCATCGGCACTTTCGGGGTGATGTATCTCTACGGCTTTTCGCTCAACAACCTCTCGCTGATGGCGCTGATCGTGGCCGCCGGCCTCGTGGTGGACGACGCCATCGTCGTATTGGAGAACATCTCGCGCCACATCGAGCAGGGCGTGCCCCCGCTCGACGCCGCCGTGCGCGGGGCGGGCGAGGTCGGCTTCACCCTGCTGGCGATGAACCTGTCGCTCGTAGTGGTCTTCGTCTCGATCCTTTTCATGGGCGGGCTGGTGGAGCGGCTCTTCCGGGAGTTCTCCATCACGCTGGCCGCGGCGATGCTGGTGTCGCTGGTGGTCTCGCTCACGCTCACGCCCTCGCTCTGCGCGCGCTGGCTCCAGCCGCAGCACGCGAGCCGGCCCGGGCGCCTCCGCCAGGCGGGCATGCGCTTCTTCGACGCCGTGAAAACCGGCTACGCCCGCTCGCTCGGCTGGGTGCTGCAGCACACGGGGCTCACGCTGTTCATTCTCGCCGGCATCGTCGCGCTCAACGTCTCGCTCTACTACAGCGCGCCCAAGGGCTTCCTGCCCGAGCAGGACACCGGGCAGCTCGACGGCTTCGTACGCGGTGACGACGGGTTCTCCTTCCAGGTCATGCAGCCCAAGATCGAGGCCTACCGCCGGCTGGTGATGGCCGACCCGGCGGTGGAGGACGTGATGGGCTTCAGCGGCGGGTGGAGCGGCATCAGCAACGCCCGCTTCATGATCCGCCTGAAGCCGCGCAGCGAGCGCGACGCCAGCGCCCGCGAGATCATCAACCGCCTGCGCCTCCAGTCCCCGCCCGTGCCCGGCGGCATGCTCTGGCTCAACGTCTCACAGGACATCCAGCCCCCGCGCACCTCCGACGCCGGTTCCTACGAGCTGGCGCTGCTCACCGACGACGTCTCGCTGCTGCGCGAATGGCAGCCGAAGATCGCGCGCGCCATGCAGGAGGTCCCCGAGATCATCGACGTGGACACGCCCAACGACGGCGGCACCAAGCAGGTCATGCTCACCATCGACCGCGAGGCCGCGCGCCGCCTCGGCGTGGATATGCGGATGATCACGCAGGTGCTGAACAATTCCTTCAGCCAGCGCCAGGTGGCCACGCTCTACGACCGCCTGAACCAATACCGCGTGATCATGGAGCTGGAGCCGCAATACACGCAGGACCCCGTCGTGCTCGACCAGGTGAAGGTCGTCGCCCGCGACGGTTCGCGGGTGCCGCTCTCGGCCTTCACCCGCTACGAATATTCGCTGGTCGAGGACCGGGTGCGCCACCGCGAGCAGTTCGTGGCCGAGAATGTCGGGTTCTCGCTCGCCCCCGGCGTGTCGTTGCAGGAGGCGCTCGCCGCCATCGACCGCGCCATGGCGGCGATCATGCTGCCGACGGAGGTGCAGGCGCGGCTGGCGGGCTCGGCGCACAACTTCCAGAGCGCGCTGGAAAACCAGCACTGGCTGCTGCTCGGCGTGCTCGTCGCGGTGTATCTGGTGCTCGGCATTCTCTACGAGAGCCTGCTGCACCCGCTCACGATCCTGTCCACGCTGCCCTCGGCCGGCCTCGGCGCGCTGCTGGCGCTGCGGTTCACCGGCACGGAGTTCTCGCTGATCGCACTGCTCGGGCTGTTTCTGCTCATCGGCATCGTGATGAAGAACGCCATCCTCATGATCGACGTGGCGCTCGTCCGCGAGCGGCAGGACAAGTTATCGCCGCGGCAGGCCATCTTCGAGGCCGCGCAACTGCGCCTGCGGCCGATCCTCATGACCAACCTTGCCGCGCTGCTCGGCGCGCTGCCGCTGGTGCTGTCCACCGGCGAAGGCGTCGAGATGCGCCGCCCGCTCGGCCTCGCGATCGTCGGCGGTCTCGTCGTGAGCCAGCTCCTCACGCTCTACACCGTCCCCGTCGTCTATCTCTGGCTCGACCGCATGCGCCTCCGTGTGCTCGCCCGCCTCGGTCGCCTCAACCCGGTGGAAGCGGCGAAAGCGGTGGAGGCGTGAGTGCGATCATTACGGCTGTCTGACGTTTCTACGGCTCTTAGCGCTCACGCACCACGACAGTTCCTCCAACGAGGTCGTGAATCGACCGTCGCTTGGGGTTGGAGAGAGCTGTGGCAGCATCGCAGATAAACCAAATATTCGGGACGCGTTGAATCGCAGTGTATATCGCAACGATGGCCCCGGGTGCTTCATCAGGCGACGACAGGAAGATAATGGCTTCCAGGGCGAAAAATATCAGGTTGATGGCGATTAATGGAGATTCGCGCCAGAATGACTGCCGATAGGATATTCGAGTTTCGTCGTTTGCGCTGACCACTCTAACATTCATCGCTCGTTTCCCAAGGGTCTGTCCATTGCGACCGTGGAGAATCACAAAATACGCCGTGTTTACTACGAGCATGGCAACTCCTACCAGCCACCCGAAAACCTCGGGCATCTCGACTAGATACATTACCGCCAGGAACGGCAGGATGATAATTGCATCGATCAAGCCGGCAACGAAGCGCGCGCCTATGGTTCGGTATCGGTAGTCACTCGTGATGGTCACAGGTAGCAGCGAAAGCAGATTGCGTAGAAAGTCTACGCTGGCTTGGCCCGCCGAGAGGCAGGAAGGCGAATGAGTGAGATGCGTTCAATCTCCGAGTGGCGGACATGGGTTTTGCCCCGTGCGACCAATGAGCAAAATCACTGGACCCTTCGCTGGGCTCAGGGTGACACGCATCCAGAGCGATCCGCATTTCGTGTCATTCTGAGCGAAGCGAAGAATCCAGGCGTCCGGCTTTCAACGTGGCGTCCGCCTCGCGACTCACTCCGCGCGCAGCGCGTCGAGCGGGTTGATGCGTGTCGCTCGCCGAGCCGGCAGCCAGCAGGCGATCATGGCGGCGGCGAGCAGACTGACGGCGGCGGCGCTGAACGCGAGGGTGTCGAAGGCGTTGAAATCCACGAACACGGCGGCGAGCAGACGGCCCACGCCGAGGCCGAGCAGCAGGCCGAGACCCACGCCGGTCAGGGTCATCGTCAGGCCTTCGCGGAGGATAAGGTTGCGCACCCGGCCCGGCTCGGCGCCGAGGGCGAGGCGGATGCCGATCTCCCGCGTCCGCCGCGAGACGGCGTAGGCTTTGAGGCCGTAGATGCCGACCACCGCGACGATCATGGCCAGGCCGCCAAAGAGCGAAAACATCAGGGCGGCGGAGCGGACGGCCCAGAACTCAATGGAGGCGTCGCGGTGCTCGCGGAAAGTGCGGACCTTGAACACCGGCACGCCCGGGGCGGCGGCCCGCAGCTCGCGCCGCACGGTGTCGACCAGGGCATGGGCCGCGGCGTCGTTGGCAGAGGCAGGCCGCACGTGGAAATGCACGTTGCTCATGAACCCTTGGGCGAAGGGCACGTAGACGGCGCTGCCGGGTTCCTTGTCGAAGACGTCACCACGCACGGCGGGCACGATGCCGACGATCTCGAGGGTCTTGGGCTCGCCCGGCTTGGCGGCGAGCTCCTGGTGGTCGCCCACGCCGCCGGAATCCTGCCCAGCAGCCTTGGGGGCGTCGCGCTCGGCAAACTGGATGTGCTGGCCGAGGGCGTCACCGTCGGGCCAGAGCTTTTTGGCCAGCACCTCGTCGATGATGGCCACCTGCGGGGTCTCCTTGCCCTCGGCCTCGGCGCGGGTGAAGGCGCGGCCGCGCAGCAGGGGCAGGCCCATGGCGGTGAAGTAGTCGGCGCCGATGCTGTTCCAGCCGGCGGAGAAGGCCAGGCCCTCGGCGGCGGTGGCGGGCTTGGCGTCGGGCGCGGGGTGCAGGCCGGCGCGCTGGACGGAGCGGCCGATGTGGACGAAGCCGTAGGGAATGATGGCGCCGACGCTGGCGGAACTGACGCCGGGCAGCGCGGCGAGGCGCTCGCCGGCGGCGCGGTAGATCTCGCGGGCCCGCGGTTCGTCGTAGCCGCCGAGGCTGGCGTCCACCTCGGCGACGATGGTCTGGTCGGCGCGGTAACCGGTGTCGGCCCCGGCGACGCGGAAGGCGATGCGGATGAAGAGGCCGGCGGCGATGAGCAGGGCGAGGGAAAGGGCGATCTGGGCGACGACGAGGGGATGGCGTGGCAGCCAGAACCGGCGCTTCGTGGGCGTATCATCGCCGGTCTGGAGCTTGAGGTCGGTGAGGATGTCGTTGCGCGAGAGCTTGAGGGCGGGGCCGATGGCGAAGAACAGCGTGGCCAGCACGGCGAAACCGAGGGTGGCGACGAGCGCGGGCGTGGTGGCGGCACCGGGGAAAGTCACGGGGATGGGGAGCAGCACGTCGAGCGAGGCCAGCAGCAGGTCGGAGGACCAGATCGCGAGGCCCAGGCCAAGGGCGACGCCCACGAGGGAAAGCATGAAGCCCTCGGTGAGCAGCTGGCGGATGATACGGCCGCGGCCGCCGCCGAGCGCGAGGCGGATGGCGAACTCCTTGCGTCGGGCATGGCCGCGGGCGAGGAGCAGGCCGGCGAGATTGAGACAGACGACGAGCAGGACGGCACCGCTCATGCCGAGCAGCACGAAACCGAACACCTGCACGCCGCCCTCCGAGGTAGGCGAAGTGCTGGTGCCAAAGCGCGGGAGCAGGGCGAGCGTAAGCTGCTTGTCCTTGTGCCCGACGGGGAACCGCTGCTCCAGGCTGGTGGAGACGCCAGCGAGGGCGGCCATGGCCGACTCGGGAGTTAGGCCCGGCCTGAGGCGGGCGACGAGGATGAGGTTGTAGGCGTCGGGACGGTCGAGGGTGCGACGGTCGGCCTCCTCGGCGAAGTCGTTGGAGAGCGTATCGAAGACGCCCAGCGGGAAGAAGAGCTCGGGGCCGACCATGGACATGGTGCCGGTGAAGCCCTCGGGGGCGACGCCGATGACGGTGTAGAGCCGCTCGTTGACGCGAAGGGTGGAGCCGACGACGGCCGGATCGAATCCGGTCTTGCGCCAGTAGAGGTGGCTGATGACGACGACGGGCAGGTTGGCGCCGGGTCGGGCTTCCGCGGACGTGAAGGTGCGACCGCGGATGAGCGACACGCCGAGCGTGGCGAAGTAGTCCTCGGAGACGATGCCGGCGAAAGTGCGACGCGACTCGCTGCCGTTGCCCACGCCGACCATGCTGAGGTTGTGGGCGAGGACGCCGGTGAAGAGGTCGGAGCGCTGGCGCAGCTCAAGGTAGGTCGGGTAGCTGAAGGCCCGGTAGTTGTCGGGCTGCTTTTTGTCCTGGGTGTAGAGCTGGACGACGCGGTCCGGCTCGGGGAACGGACGCGCGCTGAAGACCAGGGCGTGGATGAAGCTGAACATGGCCGTGTTCAGGCCGATGCCGAGAGCCAGCACGGTGATAGCGGCGAGGCTGAAGCCCGGGGTGCGGGCGAGCAGACGGAGGGAGAATTTCAGGTCCGACAGGAGGGAGTGCATGGAGGAACAGCTGTGTTCATCCGAAAACACGGCCCGCGGCGGGCAGTTGCAGGTAATTCCGGCTGCAGGAGGTAGGGCGAGTCGTCCCGACGAGCCGAGGCCGCCGCGAGAAACGGCTCATCCACCTCCATTCCCAGGCCTACGGAGCCCACACAAACGCTAAGCCGGAACCATGAGGAGAAATTCTGCCCCAGAAATCAGCGGCACTCCAAGGTGGAACGCGCTGACCTCAGCGCGTTGCGGCGAAGCCGCTCCGAACCAGCGCCTTGAGGTCAAGTCGCTCCACCCCTATTCGATGGCCGTGGACAGGATCGTGACTGTGCGCGGAGACTGAGGAGTCGCCGGCGGCGGATCGAAGAGTGCCCAACCGCTGTTGCCGACGAAGTGGAAGCGTCCATTGAAGACCTGGCCGAGGGCGAGGTCGGTCATGGCGGGGCGGCCCTGGGCGATGACGCGGACGGCAGGGGATTTCGCAGAGGACAGATCGATCCGAAGCACGCGCTGGGGATTCACGCCGTTCTGGACAGCGAGCAATCCGCCGGGGACGGCGTAAAGGCCGTCGATGCCAAAGAAGGTGGTTTTGGCGGGAGCGGTGAGCAGTTCGGGCGTCTTGGTATCAGTCGCTATGCGCCAGATGCCGTTGGCGTAGTCGGCGATGTGGAGGTGGCGCTCGGTAGAATCCAAGGCGATGCCTTGCAGGCTCAGGAACTCCTCGCTTTCGAGCCAGGGTTCGAGGGCGGTGCCATCGGCGGGCAGGCGCCAGATGACGGGCGACACGGAGTCCGTGGCGTAGATCGCGCCGTCGGCAGCGATCACGAAGTCGCCGAGCAGGTGCTTGCGGCCATCGGCGGGCACGGGGAAGCGGGCGCGCACACGGCCGGTGGCGAAATCGATGGCGACGAGGGCGGTGCGTTTGCCGTCCTCGGCGTCGGGACCGTTCATGGTGCCGACGGTGGCCGTTGCAGCCCAGAGGGTTTTCCGGTCGGCGGAGAGGGCGATCTTGAAGACGCCGTCGAGGGCGTCCTCGGCGGAGGTGAATTGCTTCAGCGTCGCGGTGCCGCCGGTGACGTCGCGCTGCCAGACGCAGCGGTTGCGCACGTCGCCGAAATACCAGAGCAGGGTATCCGGGTCCACGAGGCAGCTTTCGACGATGCCGGTGGCGTCGGTGATCGTGAAGGCGGCTTCGTCGGCCGAGCCGACCGGGGCCGGACCGGCGGCGAGTTGGCTGGCGAGGGACTGGAAGCGCGGCAGCTCCTTGAGCGCCGCGAGCGCAGGATCGGTGGCGATGTTCATCTGCAGGCCCATGTCGGCGAGGCGTTGCAGGGCCGCGAGCGCATCGTCCGGGCGCTGGAGCGCGGCGTAGAGGCGCGCGAGGTTGATCTGCACGCGCGGGTAGTCGGGGCGAAGCTTCGCGGCCTCCTCCATTTTGGCGAGAGCCGTGGCGTTGTCACCCGCCCTGGCCGCGGCGGTGGCTTCGCGGAGCAGGTTCGAGTGCTTGGGTGCGGCGGCGACGGTGGCGAGAAGCAGCAGGAGGGGGAGCAGGCGCATGGCTGCGAGTTTAAGACGGAAGTTTAAGAAGACGGAGTGGATTGCGGCGATGGCTTCAACTTCAACTTAACACTTCAACTGGCGCGCACGCGCCCTATTCCGCGCGCAAGGCCGTCATCGGATCCACCTTTGTGGCGCGCCGGGCGGGCAGCCAGCAGGCGAGGAGCGCGACGAGGCCGAGGGCGAGGGGTACGAGGGTGAAGGTCACGGGGTCGAAGGGGCTGACCCCGTAGAGGAAGTTCGTCATCAGCCGCGTGACAGCGAAGGCCAGGATCAGGCCGATGCCGGCGCCGGTGGCGGCGAGCACGAGGCCCGAGCGGACCACCTGCCAGACGAGGCGTCCGCTGCTGGCGCCGAGTGCAAGGCGCACGCCGAATTCCTGGGTGCGCTGGCCGACCGCGTAGGCCATCACGGCATAGACACCCATCGCCGCGAGCAGGAGCGCCACGCTGCTAAGGCAGGCGAGCAGGCTGGAACCGATGCGTTGCGTCATGAACGCGGCCTGGACGTAGGTGTCGAGCGGCAGGGCGGCCCAGATGGTGACGTTCGGGTCGAGACCGTGGATCGCCAGCTGCAACTCGCGCATCCGGCCTTCGAGCCCGGTGGCCGCGCCGGAGGCGTAGCGCACACAAAGGCCAAGATCGAGGGCGGAGCGGGCCTGTTCGTTGGGCAGGTAATAGAAGGGTTCGGCGGGCTCGTTGAGCGCGCGGTATTTGCCGGTGCGGGCGACGCCGATGATCGTCAGGTCGCGGCCGTCTATTTTCACCGGCCGTCCCACCGCCTCCTGGCCGGGCCAAAACCGCTGGGCGAAAGCCTCGTTGACGATGACGACGCGCGGGGACCTCGGGGTGTCGTTTTCATTGAAAGCCCGACCGGCGACCACGGGGATGCCGAGGGTCTCGAAGTAGCCCGGGGAAACGATGGCGAGACGGAAGTTGAGCGACTCGCCGGTGCGGGACGGCCGGCCGGGAATCTCGACGTTGCCGGTGCCGGTGTCCTCGAAGCCCAGCGGGAACCAGTTGGCGAGCCCGACGGATTCGACGCCCGGCAGGGCGGCGACGCGCTGGCGGAGCATGCGGTAGAATTCCGGGGCGGTGTCGCGCGTGTAGCCGTTCATGCCGACGCGCAGGCCGGCGATGACCACGCCGCGGGGATCGAGGCCGGCATCGACCGACTTGGAGCGCCGGAGACCCTGCAGGCAGAGCGCGGCGCCGATCAGCAGGGCGGTGGCCAGAGCGACTTCGGCCACGACGAGCAGGCTGCGGGCGCGTTGGGTTGAAGCGCTGCCGGTGGCGGTGCGGCCTCCGTCCTTGAGCGCGTCGGTCAGCCGGGTGCGGATGGATTGCAGCGCGGGTGCGAGGCCGAAGACCAGGCCCGCACCCAGCGTCAGCAGCACGGAGAGGCCGAGGGTGCGCCACGAGACATCGAGCACGACGTTGATCGGCAGGTGGGGCGTCGGCGGCGTGAAGTAGCTGACCAGCCCGACCATCCAGTGGGCGAGCAGCAGCCCCGCGAGGCCGCCGGTGACGGCCAGGAGAAGGCTCTCGGTGAGGAGTTGCCGGATGAGGCGGCTGCGGCTGGCGCCGACGGCGAGACGGATGGCGATTTCCCGCTGGCGGGCGGCGGCCCGGGCGAGCAGGAGGCTGGCGAGATTGGCCGTGACGATGAGCAGCACGCCCAGGCTGGCGGCGAGGAGCAGGCCGAAGACCGGCCGGAAGATGCTCTGCGCACCGTAGGTCGCCTGCCACAGCGGCGAGGCGTGGAAACGGATGTCGCGGTTGGTGTCGGGGTAGGTCTGCTCGAGGCGTGTGGCGAGCGTGGCCAGCGCGGCGCGGGCGCGGTCCACACGGACGCCCGGTTGCAGGCGGGCGTGGGTGTGGTGCCAGCGGGCGTAGCGCTCGAGGATCAGGTTGGCGTCATTGCCCGAGTAGGCCACCTCGCGGTGCATCATGGTCGGCGCCCAGAAGTCGCACTGCAGCGCGGCCACGTCGCCGTGGAACGAGGCCGGCGCCACGCCGACAATGGTGAAACCGTGGCGGTTGATCTCGACGGTCTTTCCGATGACCGCGGGGCTGGCCTGAAAGCGCCGGCGCCAGAGCTGTTCGCTGATGACGAGCACCGGGTGACCGCCGGGCTTGAGATCCTCCTCGGGCAGGAAGGTGCGGCCGAGGAGCGGTTTCACGCCGAGCACGTCGAAGAAACCGGCGGTCACGATCTGGCCGTAAAGCCATTCGCTGCGGCCGTCGGCGGTGAACGAGGCAGGCGTCTGCTGCGAGCCGGCAACGCCGGAGAAAATTTCCTTCTGCGCGGCGATGTCACGCAGGTCGGGCAGCGAAACGGTGTCCCACATGCGCCCGCTCTGGCTGGTGGTGACAACGACGAGTTCATGCTGGTCGACGACCCCGGGCAGCGGGCGCAGGACGAGGTTCTCGATCCAAGTGAGGACGGTGGTGTTGGCCCCGATGCCGAGGGCCAGGGAGAGCACGGCGACGAGGGTGAAACCGGGAGTCTTGAGAAGTTGCCGGAGGGCGAAGCGGAGGTCGTTCATGGCTGTTTCGAGTCGTCTTCGAACAAGCGTGGTATGATCTGGGACTGTTTAAGTCTGAAGTTTAAGTTTAAGAGTGGCGGCTGGGTGTGAATGCAATGGCTTCACCTTCAACTTTTCACTGCACCTGCCGCGGAGCGGCCTATTCGGCGCGCAAGGCGACCAGCGGGTCCACCTTGGTCGCACGGCGGGCGGGAATCCAGCAGGCGACGAGGGCGACGATGAACAGGAGCGCGCCGGTGCCGGCCACGGCGAGCGGGTCGGAGGCGGCGAGGCGGGGCATGAAGGAGGCGAGGAATCGGCCGAGGCCCCAGGCACCGAGCAGGCCGAGGAACAGGCCGATGGCCGTCAGGCGGATGCCGCGGAGCAGGACGTCGGACAGGATGTCGCGCGGCGTGGCGCCGAGGGCGAGGCGGATGCCGAACTCGCCGGTGCGTTGCGCGACGAGGTGCGAGATGACGCCGTAGAGCCCGACCGCAGAGAGCACGAGGCCGAGCGCGGCGAAACCCGTCAGCATGTGGCCCACGACGACGAGATTGTGCTGCGTGCGGCTGATGAACTGTCCGACGGTGCCGACCTGGTCGATGGCGAGGTCGGGATCGAGTTCCGCGACGGCGCGGCGCACAGTGTCGGTGAGCGCAGCCGGGTTGGTGCTGCGCACCGCGACGGTGAAGCCCGACCAGGGTTCCTGCACGAGCGGCCGATAATATTGGAGATTGGTGGCCGGGTCGGAGACGTTAGCGGCCATCTCGACGTGCCCGACCACGCCGATGACCTCGCGCCAGACGCTTTGGTTGTTTTCCTGAACCCCAAGCCGTTTGCCGACCGCGCTTTCACCGGGCCAAAAACGGCGCGCCAGGGCCTCGTTGACGAGGATCTGCTGCGGGCTGTCGGCCTTGATGTCAGCGGGGAAGTTGCTCCCCTGCAGCACGGGAATGCCGAGCGTCGCAAAGTAGCCGGGCGTGATCAGCGCGCCCGTGGCGGTCGGGTTGTTGCCCTCAGCCCCGGCGGCCGGAGCCTCGGTGAAGACGGCGCTGCCCGACTGGTAGTTGAAGAGCGGGAGGCTGTTGGTAAGGGCCACCGACTCGACGCCGGGCAGGGCGGTGAGCTTGTCCTCGAGGCGGCGAAAGAAGGCGGTGCGTTTCTCGCCCTGGTCGAAGCGATCCTCGGGGAGGGACATGAAGCCCATGAGGATGCGGTGGGTGTCCCACCCGGGCGAGCGCGTGAGCATGCGGTCGAAGCCGCGGTTCATGATGGCGGCTCCGCCGAGCAGGATGAGGGCGAGCGCGACCTCGCCGACGATCAGGCCGTGACGCATGAGGTTGTGTCCGCGACCCGTGGTGGCGCCGCGGGACTGGGACTTGAGGGTGCTGTTGACGTCACTGCGCGAGGCGAAGAGCGCGGGCACGACGCCGAAGATCACGCCGGTGAGCAGCGACACGAGGAGGGTCGCGGCAAGGATCCGCGCGTCGAGCGGGATCTCGAACCAGG
>JAUPWC010000191.1 GCA_030916665.1 Verrucomicrobiota bacterium | reverse complement strand
CCCAGGTGCGCGGCTGGTCGAGGTGGCCGTGAAAAGGGCGGGGCGGATGCTGGAGGTGGTGGCGGAGCGGGGTCTCCGCCACGAGGGCACGCACCGTATCGGCAACCCTGGCGCCGGGCTTGGTTGCGTGCCGGCGCAGGGCGATGCGCAGGACTTCGCCGAAGGCGTCGGCGTTGAGGGGGGAGAGGCCCTCGGGATCCGGCCGGGCCTCGTCGGCGTTCACGTCCCAGTCGAGCGCACCGAGCTCTTCCCAGCGGCCGGTGATGGACAGGGCCTCGAAGCGCAGGCGGTGCCACCCGGCGGGCAGAGTCATGGTGACGGAGAAGCCCGCGAGCAGGAAGGGTTGCGGGGACTTGAAGAACTCCGCGAGGTCGCGCCGCGGGTTGCCGTGGACGCCGGGAAACACCGTCTCGCCACACACCGTCCGCACATCCGTATAGAGGTGGCCCGGTTTGCCCACCAGCCAGCCCTGCAAGATCGTGCCGCCGACCAAGCCGGGCAGCGGCGGGTCGAAGTGCAGGAACGCGGTGGGAGTCTCGTGCATGAAAATGAGGCGGGACGGTGCGAAACTATCCGGGCCGGCACAACTCAGGAAATGCCCCGGATGTTCTGCGGGATCGGATGGCGGGTTGAGTGCGTTCGCCGGTCATAAGGTGAACCTGGCCCCGCCGTTGTCGTCCCGCTCCAAAAAATCGTTGCCGCTCCGTTGAGTCCCTAGTTTTCAGACCTGATGCCAGAGCAACCTCCAGCCCGCCGTGAAGGCCAGATCCTGGTCGGGATCTTCTGCGTGCTGTTGCTGGCGCATCTCTGGTTCGTCACGCGCAGCTGGAACTCGGGCTTTCTCGCCGGGCATGAGTTCCGGCAGACGCAAACGGGGCTGATCACGCATTTCATCGACCGGCAGAACGATTTCTCGCTGCTCTACGAGGCGCCGATCGTGGGCAAGCCCTGGGTGTCGGTCCTGCTGGAGGTGCCGATCTACCAGTGGTCGGTCGTGGGGCTGAGCCGGCTGACAGATCTGCCGCACCATGTGGCTGCGCGCACGATTTCGGTCGCCTGTTTCTATCTGACGCTGCCCGCGGCCTTCCTGCTGCTCGGCCGGATGGGGCTGGTTTCGCGGGAGCGACGGCTGTTCGTGGTGGGCATGATCCTGCCGTGCCCGCTCTACATCTTTTACTCGCGGGCCTTCCTGATCGACTCCATGGCCCTGATGGGCAGCGCGTGGTGGCTGTATGCGTTTGTGCGCATGATGGAGCGGCGGCGCTGGACCTGGTTTGTGTTTGCGACCCTGACGGGCACGCTCGCGGCGCTGGTGAAAAGTGCGGTTTATGCGGTCTGGCTGCTGCCCGGAGCCGCCTACGGCGCGTGGCTGTTGTGGGGCGAACTGCGGACACGCCGCTGGGGGCCGGCGGCGGAGACGGTGTTCTGGGGCCTGGCCGGCGTGATCGTGCCGCTCGGGACGTTGCGCTGGTGGATCACGCTGACGGATCCGCTCAAGGAGGCGCATGCGTCGGCGTGGATCTTCACCTCGAAAAACCTGGTGCAGGGCAACTGGGGCTTCAGCGACCTGGCGGCCGGGCTGGCGCCGAAAACCTGGGGCATCCTTTCCGACCGTTGGGCGGAGGGCATCATGGCGCCGTGGCTGCTGCTGGTGCTGCTGGCCGCCGGCCTGATCGGCCTCCCGCGCGTGCGCTGGCCGGTGCTGGGCCTCGCGGGGGTCTTCTTTGTCTCGCAGTTTCTCTTTCCGTGGGCCTACGCCTATCAGGACTACTATTTCTACTCGTGCGCGCTGTTCCTGTGCGCGGCGTTCGGGTGGCTTTTCCTCGGCGTGCTTGATTCGCGTCTGCCGCGCTGGCTGTGCTGGCCGCTCCTGGTCGTGCCGGTGGCGGCTTGTCTGCAGACCTACATCCGTGGCTACTACCCCCAGCAGGTCGCGCCGACGAACGGCGGATTCTCCTACACGATGGCCATCCGGGATCATCTGCCGGCGGATTCGGTGATCGTGGTGGCGGGGGCGGATTGGTCGGCGATCATTCCGTATTACTCGCAGCGCAAGGCGCTCATGATCCGCGCCGGCTTGGAGAACGACCCCGCCTACCTTGATCGCGCCTTCGCCGAGTTGCACGACGAGGATGTGGCCGCGCTGGTGCTGGTTGACGCCATGAAAGGACATCGGGTCGTGATCGAAAGGGCTGCCGCCGCCCTCGGCCTGGATCGCACGCCGTCGGCCATCCACCCGCGGGCCGAGATCTATTGCAGCCTGAGGCATCGCGAGCGTTTCAAGGAGAGTCTCAGCAAGATCAACAACTACGGCGACATCATCAACCCGCCGCTGCCGCCGGCCGCGCCAATCACACAAAAGCTCCGCCGGATCGACCCCGCGTTCGTCGAAGTTGACTATCCGCAGGTCTCACCCGCGCCCCTGCGGGCTTATTTCGAACACGGTCTTGGCCATGTCTGGCCCGAACCGGAAAAGGAAAGGGCCATCTTCGCACACCCGTCCTGCGATCTCTGGCTCAAGGCTCCGCGCGGAGCCACCCGGATCGAGTGGGATGCCGGCATGTTGGAGGAGTCCTACCTGCGCGAAGGGCCCAAGACCGACGGCATCGAACTCGTGATCTCCGGGATCATCGGTGGAACCGAACGGGAAATTTTCCGCCGCGAACTGGATCCCGTGGGACGGCCAGAGGACCGGGGAAAATTGAAGCTGGTCATTCCCTTCGAGCCGGCGTCCGGCGAGTTCCTGCGGTTCTCGGCCCGCCCGCGGCAAGGCGCGGCCTACGACTGGCTCTACTGGTCGCGGATCGAGGTGAAGTAAATTCAGGCCGGCCGGAGTCCGGCGGCCACCGAAGCGGCAGGTCTTCGGAGTCCGGCGGCCAAATGCTGTAAAGGGTTGCCCAATCCGATCCGGGCAGCAGAGTGGTGGATGTGCAGAGGAAGCTGAGCATCCACTTTGGGGGAGCGATTCGCCAGGTGATCTGCATGCGAGAATCATGCCTGGTCGCGACCCCGTTGCGCTTGAGTAGAGCGAGTCTAGTGCGCCCTCCCGGGGCCTCGAAGGTGGCATCTATCGACCTGACCCTGTCCAGCTCTACCATCCGCCATGCTCATAACCAGAGGTAAAAGGTAAAGCATGACCCCTTTGGCTCCCCCTCATAACCAGAGGTAAAAGGTAAAGCATGACCCCTTTGGCTCCCCTGCGCGCTGTTCCTGTGCGCGGCGTTCGGGTGGCTTTTCCTCGGCGTGCTTGATTCGCGTCTGCCGCGCTGGCTGTGCTGGCCGCTCCTG
>JAUPWC010000190.1 GCA_030916665.1 Verrucomicrobiota bacterium | reverse complement strand
GGATCCGGCTTATACGTGGCGTTGGTGGCATCCCAGCCCTTGGATATCAATGAAAGGTAGATATCACGCGCCTTGATGGCTGCTGTGGCTTGATTGGCCGTCTCAGTGTTAAACCATGCCTCCCGGCCAAGGTGGAACATGCGGACCTGCCACTCCGGTATCTGGACCCTGGTGCCGTCGCGGTCGAGGTAGGAGCGGCGTTTCAGCTTGGCTTTCCAGTACTCCTGATGGGTCTTAGCCAAACGCGAGGGTTTCCCCTCGGAATTTGTCTGTCCGGTCACTGTCCGGTTTTCAATGTCCTCAATTGTCGTCAAATTTTCGCTCATGTTCTTATCATCCCTGCGTTTTCCCCCTATGAAAACGAGCTAAAACAGGGAACAGATGCGGACAATGGAGAACTCGTGAACACACGTCAAGAGAAGGACTGAAAATCCTTGTGTCATCGGTTCGATTCCGAGACTTGCCACCACTTTCCAGCCGCTTCTCCTGTCCGGGGAAGCGGCCTTTTTGTTAGCCCTGCGGCGTGCGGGTGCCGTCGCTGATCAGCACAATACGCTCGACGTTGATCGCCAGCATGTCGCCGGCCGAGAAGGCGACCAGCAGCACGCCATTCAGGGCCCGGGCGGAGCGAATGCCTTTGAGTGCGACGACCTTGCCGTCGCCTTGGAAGTAAATGACGAGGCCCTTGAGCGACATCTGCGAGATGGCGGCGGCGTAGCCGGCAGCCAGTTCGCTGACGGAGGCTTGCACAACCACGTTCGTGGAGGAGGGGCTGACCGGCATGGATTCAGCGTCGGCGGACCGGAGAACGGCCACCAAGCCGAGCGCGAGCAGCAAGGTGCGGACGGGTTTCATGGCGGAAGGGGCAGCGGATGCGCCGCTGGCTTCAGCCCCGCGGTGTTTCGGGCGCGGGCGTGTAGCGGGCGTAGGCGAAGTCAAAGGCCACAAACTCCTCGACGGCAGCCGGCATGGTCTCGTAACCCACCTTGCCCGCCACGACCGGCACGATCTGCATGGGTGAGCGCAACTTCAGGGTCTTGGAGCGGATTTCTGCGCGATACTTCAGGTCGGAAGCGAGTTTGTTTTCGACGCGAAGTTTGAGGAGCGGCTTTTTTTCGTCCTTGGTGAGCGTGAGAATGACCTGGGCCTGGGCATCGGGCTCCCGGCTGACGGAGGCGAGGCGCAGCCTCTTGGGCTGGGCGTCAAACCTAACATACACGGTTTCGCCGGGCTTCACGACGACATCCTTGAGCTTTTCGGCAGCGGAGGAGACCGAGGCGAGGAGGGACAGAGCCAGCAGGGGGAGCAGAAAGCGCTTCATGATCGGGGAATGCGGTGTTTTGCGGGTGAAAGGAGTCTCCTTCGGCGCCGGCTTCAATAGTTAAGTTAGTCCTGCGTCATCTCGTCTCATTTACCCGTTGACCGATCGTAAAACGGCCGGCTTCATCGCGGACATGGTGCCCAGCGTTCTGATCGTTGACGACGAAAAGCAC
The DNA here is from genome assembly GCA_030916665.1 of Verrucomicrobiota bacterium. GTDB lineage: Bacteria > Verrucomicrobiota > Verrucomicrobiia > Opitutales > Opitutaceae > Lacunisphaera. The sequence continues at coordinate 1,823 of JAUPWC010000190.1, read as the reverse complement.
ACCCGGGAGGGCCTGCAACAGGCGTTGCAGGAAAACTACGATGTGAGCGTCGCGGCGAACGCCGACGAGGCTTTTAACCTGATGGATGCGCAGGAGTTCGAGGTCATCCTGACCGACCTGCGCATGCCGGGAAAAAGCGGCCTCAAGATCATCGACAAGTCCTTGGCGCTGCCCAACCACCCGGCGGTGATCATGATGACGGCCTACGGCAGCATTGATTCGGCGGTCGAGGCCATGAAGCGTGGTGCCGTGGATTTCCTGACCAAGCCGGTGCAGATCGAGCGGCTCGAGATCCTCATCCAGCGTGCCCTCAAGACCAAGACCCTCGAGGTCGAGGTAAAGCAGCTGCACGAGCGGCTCGACGAAAGGTTCAATGTCGGTACCATCGTCGGCCATTCGCCCCGGCTGTCCGAGGTCATCGAGCGCGTCAAACTCGTGGCGCCCTCCAAGGCGACCATCCTCATCGAAGGCGAGACCGGCACCGGCAAGGAACTGATCGCGCAGGCCATCCACCAGGCGAGTCCCCGTTCCCGGGCGGCCTTTGTGCCCGTGCATTGCGCGGCGCTGCCGGCCACGCTGCTGGAAAGCGAGCTGTTCGGCCACGAGCGCGGCGCGTTCACCGGCGCCACCGAGCGGCGCGAAGGACGCTTCGAGCTGGCCGACGGCGGCACGGTCTTCCTCGACGAGATCGGCGAGATCGGCCCCGAGATCCAGGTGAAGCTCCTGCGCTTCCTCGAGACCAGAAGCTTCGAGCGCATCGGCGGCACCAAGACCCTCAACGTGGACGTGCGCCTCGTCGCCGCCACCAACCGCAACCTCGAGCAGATGGTGAAGGAAGGGAAGTTCCGCGAAGACCTCTTCTTCCGCCTCAACGTGGTCCGCATCACCACGCCCGCGCTGCGCGAGCGCGCGGAAGACATCCCGGTGTTGCTGGAGCATTTCATCAAGGTCTATGCCAAGGAGAACGCCTACGAGCCCGTGCAGATCGAACCCGGAGCGATGCGCCAACTCCAGACCTACCCGTGGCCGGGCAACATCCGAGAGCTGCGCAATTTCGCCGAAAACGCCGTCGTGCTGCGGCGCGGCGGCAGGATGGCGGAGTTCGACTTGGAACCGAAGTTCCGCGGTGAGACGGCGCCGCCACCGTCGATGGTCACGCCCACGCCGGCCAACCCGTTTTCCGTCGAGGACAACGAAAAGCGTCTGCTGCGCGAAGCCCTTATGAAGGCCCGCGGCAACCGCACGCGCGCCGCCACGCTGCTCGGCATCAGCCGGCGCACGCTGCACCGCAAGATCGCGCAGTGGCCGGAACTGGACGTGGTGGATCGCGGCTGAAGGCGATCCGATGAGTTCACCGCAACAACTCATCCATTGGATGGAGCACGGGCGCGGGGCGCGTTGGATGCTCCTGGCGGTCGTGCTGGTCGGCGCGCTGCTGCTTTCGACCATCTACTCGTGGAAACAGTTTCACGGCATCCCGACGGAGTTTGCCATGCAACAAGCCGTGCTCGCCCGGCAGCTCGCGCGTGGAGAGGGCTTCACGACCCTGGTGAATTATCCGCAGACCTACGCCGTGCTCGACGCGCGCGGCACCGCCTTCGATGACAAGCGGGCCTACCCCGAGCTGCACCATGCGCCGCTTTATGCGATGGTGTTGGCCGGCGCTTTCGCCGTGCTGCCCGAATCAGTCTGGCAAAAGCAGCCTTCGCCGCCCGACGGCTGGGGCCCTGACTACGTGGTGCTGGTGGTGAACGTGCTGCTTTTCTGGCTCGCGGTCTGGCTGGTGTGGCGGCTCGCGCGCCGGCTCTTCGACACCCGGGCAG
>JAUPWC010000189.1 GCA_030916665.1 Verrucomicrobiota bacterium | reverse complement strand
GGTGCCGCCGCCCCGACGGCCATCGCGATCAGGCGATGACGAGGTAGTCGAACGTGTAGGCGCCCGCCGCCGGCAGCACCTTGTAGGTGAGGACCAGCGACGTGGTGGTCACGGCGTAGGACACGTGGCCCGTGTCGATGGCGACCGCGTTGACGCACGACACGATCACCGCGCGCGGCGTTGCGGCGTAGGCGCTCTTGAACGTGATGGTCACGGTCGCGGTGGCCTGCGCGTAGGTGCCGCCGGCCGCGGTCACGACGACCTGCCCGGCGACGTCGTTCGCGCCCGAGGTGAACACCGCGGAACCGGTGGCACCCCAGCCCGCGCCCACGGCGAGTTGTGCGGCGGCGAGTGCGGCGTTGCCCTCGGCGGTGATCTGGCCGCGCGCGCGTCCCTGGCTGGGCATGACCTCACGCTCCCTTCAGGGGGCCACCGGCCGGCTTGGCGAGCTTGGCCTCGGCCTTGTCGCGGTCGGCGTTGATCTTGCGGACGGCCTCGACATCCTCGACGGTGGCCCAGCGCATGCCGGGCTTGAGGACGGCGGCCGAGATGAGGTGACCCGCGGCGGTGACCGCGTAGAAACCGCCGTCGGCGTTGCCGTCGGGGGCGATGCTCTTGATCGGATCCATGGTTGCTCTCCTGTGATTCAGCGGTTGATGCAGGACTGGTTCAGGCGTCGGTCACGATGCCGCTGCCGCTGCCGTCCTGCTGCTCGACGAAGCCCGCGCGGGCGGTCATCACGAGCTGGGTCGAGCGGCCGATGATGATCCGGTCCATCTCCAGCGACGGCAGGCGCTTCCACGCCATGCCGAAGGTGGTGGCGCCGGTCGCGTCGTTGTAGGGCGTCGACGGGCAGAAGCACGCGCCCACGACGTCGGCGCCGGCATTGGCGGTGTCGGTCAGGCCGGTGGCGAACACCGGGTAGCCGCGGAAGGTCATGATCTGCCGGCCCGGCCCCATGCCGTTGTCGGGCGCCGGCGCGTAGTTGATCAGCCGGTCCGCGGCGGGCGCGAACACGGCCATCGAGGTGGACGCGGCGATCAGCCCCGACTCGATGTCCAGCGCCTGCTGGTTGTCGAGGATGTAGACCAGCGCGTCGGCCTCGGCGCCGCGGGTGCGGATGCCCTGCTGTGCGGCGACGGCCTGCGCGATGCTCAGGTCCGTGCCCGACGTGCCGACGGTGTTCGACAGCGACGCGAGCAGCGCGAGGAAGTCGTCCGTCATCGCGAGGCTGATGACGTGGAGCATCCGCTCCTCGAGCAGCCCGAACAGGTCGATCGCGCTGAGGGAGTCCTCGCGCACGTTGTCGGTGACCTCGTGGGCGACGCCGTACTCGCCGGGGGTGCAGGTCACGGCGCCGGTGGTGACGGCCGTGTTGCTCAGGTCGGTGCCCTGCGTCGCGTCGTACTCGGTATCGACGCCCGCGCCGTCGTCCGCCGCGGAACCCCAGTAGGCGTTCTCGACGGGGATCGACAGGACCGGCGACGCCCAGCCGGACGTCAGGTTCCACTCGCGGCAGAAGCGCCAAAGGCCGGGCTTCTCCGAGAGGGCGCGGATGATGAACGGAGCGGTCAGGCTCGCGTTGGTGATGTCGTTGTGAGAGACGGTGGTGATCTCGTTCGCCATGGCGGCTACCTCACTTGAGTGCGACCCGCACCTGATCGCGACGCAGCTCCGCCTGCATCCGCTCCACGTACTTGGCGGGCCCGAGGCGCGCGAGCGTGGCCGACCGATCGGCGACGCTCATGCGGTAGATCGGGACATCTCCAGTGACGACGTGGGCAGGATTCGACGGGGCGCCGTTGCCAGTGACGGGGTTGGCCGACGCTTGCGGCGCGGCCGGGGGTTGGACGGGTGGTGGCGTGGTCGTGGCGCCGAGCTGCTTCCATCCGTACGCGGAGGCGCGCGCCGTCACCCAGGCCGTCGGATCGGAAGGGTTCGCGCGGGCGAAGTCCTCCTCGACGACAGCGAGCGCCTCGTCCGACAGATCGAACCGGCGCATGGCTCGATCGAACGAGCGCATGGCCTGGTACTCCGGCGGCGAGGCGGCGGGCGGTGGCGTGGCCGGCGCGGCAGGTTGCGGCGCGGCGGCGGACGGCTGAGGCTTGATCTTCGCCTCGAGCGCGCGGCGAGTCTCGGCGGCACCGGAATTACGCCCTTCCACGCGGGCCGCGTCGATCAGCGCCTGGATCTCAGGCGTGATCGCGGGCGCCGCGGACTGCGGGGCGGGCGCAGTCGGGGTGCTCGAAGTCTCGGGCGTGGTCGTGGTTGGGTCTTGGCTCATGCTGTCCTCGTGACCGACCGGTTGCGGGCGTCGTCCCCGAAGCGCCGGCTATGCGCCGCCGGCAAGCGAATCGTTCGCGGGGGCCGCAGCCGCTCCGCCGTGAAGCTCGACATGTGGCGCGTCGGCCATCGCGGCGTCGGCGCGGGCCGCGTTGCCACCGAGGGCGCCGGACATCGCCATCTGCTTTTGCGCGAGCTCGGTGATGTCGGTTTCGATCTGGATGTTCTCGGCGATGTCGGCCATCGCCTGTTCGGCGGTGATGTCCTCGTCCTCGGACATCAGGAACTCGACCGAGTTGGTCAGGCGCATGCCGCGCCGCGTGTGGAAGATCTCGAGGCGCTCCTTCTCGGACAGCAGCACCTGCGTTTCACCGAAGTCGATCCGCCAGCCGGACGGGTCGAAGGCGAGCTCGGGCGCGTCAACCTCAGCCACGCGCGCCATGACCTGCGCGATCCGCGCCTCGAAGCGGCGGAAGATCTTGCGCTGCTTGCCGCGACGCTCGCGGATCGGTGCGAGCATCAGTTCGCGAGCCTCGGCCGATTGCGTGCCCTCATGCGTGAGGAGCGCCATCGACAGGCCGTAGTTGTTGCCGGTGCGCTGGAGCGCGT
>JAUPWC010000188.1 GCA_030916665.1 Verrucomicrobiota bacterium | reverse complement strand
CTGTCCGGCGGAAATACGCGGCGCAGATCAGCCTGATGGACGATGCGATTGGCGAGACCCTCGCGGCATTGCATGAAAGCGGGCAGGGCGCGCGAACCCTGGTGATCTTCTTTAGCGACAATGGCGGGCCGCCGCCGGCCATCAACGGCGCGGACAACCGTCCGTTGCGCGGGGCCAAAGGCTCGAATTACGAGGGCGGCATCCGCGTGCCGTTCGTTATGTCGTGGCCGGGCCAACTCGCAGCGGGAACGGTTGAACATCGACCGGTCAGTGCGATCGACGTATTCGCGACGAGCCTCGGGGTGGCCGGGGCCGCGATGCCCACGGACCGTCCCTACGACAGCGTGAATCTCATGCCCTACCTGACCGGCCAAAACCCGGGCGCGCCGCATGACCGGCTTTTCTGGCGCAGCGGCAAGCAATGGGCGGTTCGGGAGGGCGATTGGAAGCTCGTGCGGCAGCCCGGCCAGCCTGATGAACTCTACAATCTCGCCCGGGATCTGGCCGAACAGGAAAACCTCGTCCGGGCCGAACGACGGGTCGCGGCGCGCCTCGCCGCCGCTTTGGAAACCTGGGACCGGCAGCTGATCGCCCCGGTGTTTCCCGGGCTCGAAGCCCGTAGCAAAGGGAACAAAAAACGGCCAGCCAAGCCGTAGTCTGGAATCCGCTCCACCGCAGACATTCCTTTCATTCAACCCACGAGCATGATCCGAAACCGCCCCAAACGATACGCCTATCCGGCCGCTTGGCTCACGTCCTTCCTGCTGCTGGTCGGATGCATGCTGCTCTTGGGCAGCGCCTTTCCGGCGGGCCCGGCGCCGGCCGATCGCTTCGGCGGCGACCGGGCGCTGCGCGCCCGCGCCACCGGACATTTCCGGCTGGAGGAAACGGCCGGCCGCTGGTGGCTCGTCACCCCCGAGGGGCACGGCATGGTGGCGCTGGGGGTCAATCATCTCAGCGAGATGAAGAACCCGGCGGTGCATGCGCCCACGGTTTCCGCCCGGCAGTTCGGCGAGGATTGGTCGCGGGTGTTTGCCGAGGTGGCCCGGCAATGCCGGGCCTGGGGGTTTAATGCCGCCGGTTTCCAGACACCGAAGGAGATGCGCGCTACGATGCCCTACATCATCAGCACGTCGTTCATGTCGGCGTCTTTCTGGCAGGAGCCGCTCGCTTACGTGGATGTATTCACCCCGGCCTTCGCCGCGAAGGCCGAGGCCGGCGCCGTGGCCGCTGCGGCTGAAATGAAGGCCCAGCCGATGGCCATGGCGTGGACGTGGACCGACTCGACGAGTTGGGATATCAAATTCACGCGCCAGTCGCGCGGCACCGACTATGTCTCCTACATGCGCGAACTGCCCGCGGGTTCTCCGGGGCGGGAGCGCTACACGGCGTTTTTGCGCGAACGGCACGGCGGCGACCTCGCCCGGCTCAATGCGGCCTACGGCACGGTCTTCGCCTCCTTTGCGGCCGTGGGCGGGGCGGGCCTTGATCGTGATCGCGCGGCCGTCTTCGCCGACGACCGCGAATTTCTCCGCCTCATCGCGCGCCATTACTACCAGACCATCAGCGCCGTCTTCCGCCGCGAGCATCCCACCGGCCTGCTCATGGGCGACCGGTTCCACCTCCGCGATCATCCCGACGAGGTGTTGGAGGAGGCGGCGAAATTCATCGACGTGCTGGGCATCCAGCCCGGCGATCATTTTTATCCGTCGCTCGACCCTTTGACACGTCCGGATGAAACGTGGTTCGACGCGGCGGAGTTCGACCGCCTGCACCGGCTCACCGGCAAGCCCATCATCATCGCCGACCATCAGTGCGGCTTTTTCGACCAGCATACGCCCAAGACCGGCGGCTGGTTTCAATATGCCACGGCCGGCGAAGCCGCGGCCTCCTATGACCGTTTTGTGCGCCAAGCGTTCGCCCGGCCTTATCTCATCGGCTACTTCCGCTGCCAATATCTCACGGTCTACAAGGACCACATCAAACGCTACAAACAGGGGCTGCTGCGTCCGGATGGCCGTCCTTTCGAGGAGTATGTTCGCTCGATCGCGACGACCAATCGCGAGATGTTGCGCGCAACCTATTCCACATGGGCTGCACCTGCACCCTGAACCCCCATCTTTCCCCTATAAACATGAGACCCAACGGTCATTTTGCCGTGCTTGCGCTTGGGGCGGACGCGCTTCCCCCTCGCGTTCGCGCCCACGGCCCGCGGTCGGCCTGTGGCCCGGCCGGCCAGACTTTTCGCCGTGGACGATGCGCCGGGCACCCCCGGTCAGAGACCCTGGGCGCTCATGTCCAAGGCCGTTCCGGTCCACGGCGTGATGGTGGCGCACATCCAGTCTGTGAAATGACGGGATGCATTCTATGGAAATCGTGAATCCCGGTCCCTTTTCCGCTGATTTGCTGGCCTTCGCTATTTTCAATTTGGCGGCAATGGCGGTGCCCGCACGACGGACGCGGTCCGACCGCTTCGGTGGATTCGCTGTGTCATGAAACTCCACCAACTGCTTCTTTGGGGCATCGCCGGCCTCAGTTTTGCCCCCGGTTTCGCCCTGGCCGGGGTGGAAATCATCCCCACCCACGGGCGCAACATCTACCGGCTGACCAGTGCCGAACTCGATGGCCGGCCGGCGGCAAAGGAAATAGTCGGCTCCACCTACGACAACCGCGTCTGTGCGTTCGCGCTGGACGGCAAGCACCTGTGGGACGTGGCGACGGGCGGATTCGTCTTCGATCTCGCGGCGGGGGATCTTGATGGTGAGGGCCGCGATGAGATTGTGGCGGCAGGCGCGGATGGACTGGTGTATGTGCTCGAGGCCGACGGCCGGTTGCGTTGGAAACAGGATCTTGGTGCGCCAGTCTATCAGGTCGCCATTGCCCGGCTCGACGGGAAAACGCCGGTGGTGCTGGCCGGCGGCATATCGCGGCAGGTTGTCGCCTTCGCCGCCGACGGCCGCCGGTTGACCGGGGTCGCGGTCGACGGAGCCGTGCGCCTGATGCGGGCGGGAGATCTCGACGGCGACGGGGCGGACGAAGTGGCGGTGTTGCCGATCCGCGGCAGCGGCCAGTCTCAGGATGTGTTTTTTCTGAAGGGACCGGAGCTGACCAAACTCCGTGGGCGCATCGCGAGTGGCCGGCAGCCGCGGGATCCGGCGATGACTTTGAAACATGCCAATGGAGTCACGGCCGACCTAGATGGTGACGGCGCGGCCGAGCTGCTCTACAAACCCGGGGTCTTCACGCTCAAAGGCGGGTTGCGGTCCCGCTTTGCCCTGCCGGGCAGATTCAAGGAACTGAGCTACGATTACCACTACAACATGCGGCTGCTGGCGGCGGGCAACCTCACCGACCGGCCCGGGGCGGAGATCGTCATCGTCGAGGGGCCGCAAGTGCGGCTCTACAGCGCGACGGGCAAGGAACTCGGCTCCGCCATTGCGCCCCTTGGGTTCACGGATGTGGTCTATGTGCCCGGGACGCCCCGCGGCAGCGTCCTGCTTGGCTCCAGTCCGAATGGTGACGACAATCTATACCGGCTGACTTTCGAGTCGGGTTGGGAAAAGAGGCTGGGGCAGCTTGAGCGGCGTGGGGTCATGGCCGGCATCGGCGCCAATCTGAAGCAATTGGGTGCCGCGGCCCTGGCGTGGCATGGCGCAGAGATGCAGGGCGCGGCCGGACCGTTCGACGTGATCATCGCCAGCCATTGGTGGAATGGCGGAAACCCCAAAAAATTCGACCAATGGATCGCCGAGGTGCGCGACCACGAGAAACGTTTCCCGTATGCCCGGCT